>JAVHLC010000013.1:1514-77673 GCA_031082315.1 Thermodesulfobacteriota bacterium | reverse complement strand
ATAGCATTATATGCCATAATAATGACGCATCTGTTCTAAACATACAAGGCGGAATCGCTGAAAGCGTGAAGTGGAAACGGCGGTTTCGGGCTGAAAGCTACCCGGGCCTATCCTGTTATCTAAAAAACAATCTACGAGCGTTTATGTATGCCATATTCTTGCATTTTATTCAAAAGGGATTTATAGCTTATCTTAAGCTGAGAAGCGCAAGCCCGTCTGTTCCACCTTGTCTTCTCCAGGCCGGCCCTTATAGCCTCTGTTTCAATCGTTCTTGTACATTCCTGACCTATCTTTTTCAGAGAAAGCCCCCCTTGACACAAGAGGTTATATACCAGAGATCTGTCAACTATGGCAGGAGATCGTCCTCCCCGGCCATCATTCTTATCCCTTGAGCCTATCAGCCGGCCCTTGATCTCCGCATAAGCCACGGACTCATTTTCCAAGACCACAATATTTTTAACAATATTTTCCAATTCTCTCACGTTGCCCGGCCAACTGTATTCCGAGAAAAGGTCCATAATCCTTTTTGAAAAACGCATATATGGTTTGTTATAGACTGCACAGTATTTTTCCAAAAAATACTCTTTCAGTAAGAGTAGGTCTCCCTTTCTATCCCTGAAAGGAGGTATGGTTATATGGGCTACGTTAAGCCTGTAATATAAATCTGACCTAAACCTGCCCTGTTCAACAAGCCTCGGCAAATCGGCATTTGTTGCAGCGATTACCCGGACATCGGTACGGACGTCTTCCTTGCCGCCCAGCCGGGAAAATTCGCCGTTCTGTAAGACCTGTAATAGCTTGGATTGCAAGGGCAGCGGAATATCCCCTACTTCATCTAAAAATAACGTCCCTCTATCGGCCAGATCAAACTTCCCGGGTTTTGCACAGTAAGCGCCGGTAAAAGCCCCTTTTTCATAACCAAAAAACTCGCTTTCCAGAAGCGTTCCCGGGATAGCGGCGCCGTTTACCTTGATAAACTGTTCTTTATGGCGTGGAGACTGCTCATGTACCAAGCGGGCTGCAATCTCCTTACCGGTACCGCTTTCACCCTGGACAAGTACAGTAATATTGGTCTGGCTGATCCGCTGTATTTTCTCCCTGATCTCAATTATTTTACTGTCCTCACCGAAGAAATAATGGCTACTCCTGTCAACTTCTTGCTCAGATGGGCAAACTTTTTGCAAGGCCTTAGCCAATTGCTGCGGGGTAAACGGCCTTTTAAGAAAGACCACGCCTGATTTTTTAGAAAGATTAAGCGCGTCCAGCGCCTGTTCTCTTTCATAAATAAGAACCACAGGATAGGGACAGCCCCCCCGGTCTCCTAATATATCAAAAAGGGATGATTTATCCCCGTCATTCAGGCTTACGATAATTACGTGAGGAGACTCACCCCCAAGCCCCTTGCTCTTTCCCCGGCCAGTACAATATGTTAAACGCGGCTGGTATCCATAATGGTGGATAACAGCCCGGATATATCCGGCAAGGTCTTCGTCAGTGATGTAAAGGCAGGCAATTCTATCCATAGCTTTTTAAAAAGTACCCCCGAAATGACATCCGTCTATTGCAACTGACATGCCAAGAAAAATCTGCGGGGAAAAACAGGTTATTGGGGCCGATTATAGGCAGATTACCTGGGCGTCAAAAGAAATGGGAAAATATTTTTCCCTGTGTGAGGAAAAACTTTTCCTTGGCAGAAGAGAAATATATTACCACTTGGAATGCAGGGGGAGGAGGTAACCGTTAACCGTTGTCCGTTCACCGATAATGCGTGGACATATTCCAGCCTGCTCTTTGCTGTCGGTACACGGTGAACTGTGAACGGTGAACTATTACCCTTAGCAGGAGCGCCTTCCAGGTGCGATCCGGGAAAGACTGAAGGCGCAAGGCTGGGTATCGTCAGGCGGGTAGTAAACGGGTGATGGCATCCTTTAAGTCGGATATCTCGAAGGGTTTGCTCAAAACAAAATCGGCCCTCTTTTCCTGAGCCAGCTCTTCCGCATACCGGCCAAACCCGGTTATGGCAATGACGGGAATATTGGGATAATCCTTTTTAATAACGCTGATTATTCCTATCCCACTGATGTAAGGCATACTAAGATCGGTAATCACCATATCATAAAGTCCGGTTCGCAAGTGTTTCAGGCCCTCCAGGCCGTCCCCCGCCCCGGTAGTTTCATATCCCAAAAAGGTAAGATAGTCCAGTAACATAGACAGTACTTCCTGATCGTCTTCCACAACCAGTACTTTCTTATTCGGCGCCATCTTCTATTCCTCCCGGGTAATACCCGTTATCCTCTCTCTTATAGGATATATGCCCGGCAAAAAGCAAATAGTTTTTAAACTTTTTACCTAATGAGCCAGGGGATAAATTTCATCCGCCGTATAGGCAAAGGGAAGTACGGATAAAGAAGACCTATGCAGCGAAGCAACTTTTGGCCAGCTTAGTCATATTGCGACGTATCACCTCTACCTGCTTTGGGAGGATACCGGCACCGAGGGCCACCTGTTCAGCCATAGTTTCTGACATGAAGTCACCCGGCCCGTGTCCGTCAGAATTTACGCAGAGAGGGGCGTTATGCTGGAGGGCCAGGCGTGCCACATGGCCATTGGTCAGACAGTGCCCCCGGCGGCTGGTAATCTCAAGAAAAATCCCTTTCTTGGCGGCCAGCTTTACCTCCTCTTCGCTAATCAGGCCGGGATGGGCCAGGATATCGATGGGAGACTCCAGGGCCGCCCGGTTGGTCCCGGGAGCTACCGGCTCAACAAGGGTCTCACCATGGACTACAACCACTCTTGCCCCCAATTTCCTGGCCTCTTTGGCCAGAGGTTGGATTAGGGATGGCGCAATATGTGTCAATTCTATCCCTGGAATAAGCCTGGTCTTGCTATACCGGTTGATATCTGCGGCCACTTTCGTAATACGGGGGATAATAAGGTCGATGTTTGAGCTGTCGGCATGATCGCTGATAGCCACAAATTCATAACCAAGGCATTCCACCCTCCGCACCAGTTCAGAGGGAAGGAGTTCCCCGTCACTAAAAAGGCTATGGGTATGAAAATCTATCATAAACACTCACATCTTGTATTTGCCAAAGTCATCAGGCGAAAGGCGTTCCAATATATCAGCCCACTTCTTTCCCTCTTCAGTATCAACCTCCGCCCTGTGGCTCATCTCCATGCGTTTCGACTTATCTATCACCGTTTCATGGACATAAATCGGCGAATCAGTCCGCAAGGCCAGGGCAATGGCATCACTGGGGCGGGCGTCAAGCTGGAACTCTCTATCCTTTGTTATTATCGTGATAATAGCGTAGAAGGTATTTTCGCGCAGATCTATGATTTCAATTTTGACCACTCCTGCGCCGACTTCCTTCAAAATGTTTCTAAGGAGGTCGTGGGTCATCGGCCTGGAAAACTGGATCTTCTCCAGCTCAGTGGCTATAGCCGTGGCTTCCAGAAGACCAATCCATATCGGCATGGCCTGCTCGCCGTCCACCTCTCGCAGGATCATAATCGGTGTATTGGTAACAGGATCGATGGCGATACCGGAAACCTTCATTTCTTTGAACATAACCCTCTCCCCCCGGGCCCTATTCTACTGCCAGCCTGCCCTTTAATGAGTGTAAGCAGGCCTTCTCAACAGCAACTATAACCACCTTTCCAGGCAAGTCCCCATCTCCGCTGAAATTAACCACTTCATTAGTGCGCGCCCGCCCCATCCATTCCCGGTGCGAACTCTTGCTGTATCCCTCGACTAAGACCTCTGCTTGCTTACCCACCATGGATTTATTACTATTATATGTTATTTCTTTTTGCAGGGCCAGCAATCTGGAAAGCCTCTCCTGTTTTACCGGCTCCGGCAATTTATTATCAAAAGTTGCGGCCTTAGCCGGCGGCCGATCTGAATATTTAAAGGCAAAGGCGCCGGCAAACCGGACCTGCCGCATTATGTCCAGAGTATCTTCAAAATCAGCCTCAGTTTCGCCCGGAAAGCCTGCGATAAGATCGGTAGTTATGTTGATATCCGGGCAGACCCGCCTTAGTTTGGCCACCTTCTCCAGGTAATCATCCCGCGTATATTTACGGTTCATCCTTTTTAATATCCTATCCGAACCAGATTGCATTGGCAAGTGAATATGCTCGCAAAGGGACTTAATGCTGCCAAAACACCCTATCAAGTCATCGGATATGTCCTTGGGATGGGAGGTGGTAAATCGCAACCTCTCCAGGCCCTCAACCTCGCCTATTTTTCTAACTAAGTCGGCGAAACCGCACCCGCCGGCGCCATGAAGTCCGTAAGAGTTCACGTTTTGACCAAGAAGGGTTATCTCCTTTACTCCCTGTTCGACCAGGCCTCTGATTTCCTTTAATATCTTCTCGCTTCGACGACTAATCTCGCGTCCGCGTACGTAAGGCACGATACAATAAGAACAAAAGTTATTACACCCGGTCATGATGCTGACATAGGCCGTCACCGCCCTTTTTCCGTTCAGGCTGCGCGCATAACCGGGAAACTCATAAGATACGCCAAGTTCTGTGTAAGTAATCCTTCTTACGTTCTTCTCTGCCTCTCTTATAAGTTCTGGAAGGCGATGAATGCCCTGCGGCCCGATAACCAGATTGATGCCCGGACTCTTTTTAAAGAGCCTGCCACCCTCCTGCTGGGCCAGGCAGCCGGCCACAATGACCATCAGGTCAGGGTTTTTCTTCTTAAACTTCCGCAGGCGGCCCAGGAAGCTATAGGCCTTTTCTTCGGCCTTTTTCCTTATGCAGCAGGTATTGACCAGGACAAGATCGGCGCCGGCCGGGTCTTCGGCCGCCTCATAGGCCATATTGGACAGAATACCGGCCATCTGCTCCGAATCGTGTTCATTCATCTGGCAGCCGAAGGTGGCGATATAGGCTTTCTTGCTCATAAGTTGCTGGGGATACTGTGCTCTTTATAATCCCTGCGGGTATTATAATAACAATCTTCCCCAATTCAATATAAAAATGGCAGCGCCTGCCGCCGGATACGACGTAAAACGTTAGACGTCCGGCGTTCGAAGCGATTGACTCCCGACTTCTGAGTTTCGAACTCTCTGACCCGTAACCCGCAACTCGTAACGCTTACCTCGACTCCTGACTTCTGTATTCTGTTGAGGCTCTTGCAAAAATCGTCACACCGGTGAAAACCGGTGTCCAGAGGTATCTCAATCTGCTTGAAATTACTGGATTCCGGCGCCTGCCCCGGACCCCGATCCGGGGTTCGCCGGAATGACAAGAACGCCATTTACAAGACTTTTGCAAGAGGCTCTGTTTTAAGGCCTATTTCTGTCTTTATGGATACCAGGAGTTCCCGCACCTGGTCCTCATTGCCGGAAGGGATGTAGAGTTCGACTATCCCTTGCTGACGGTCAACGGTGCTCATAGTCGCCAGATTATCGTAGCCCTCCAGGATAAATTTCAAGTAGTGAACCTGCCGGGGGTCAATCTGTATTTTACAGTTTGTCATGTGCATCTTGTGGGTACCCAGGCGCTCTTTCAAAACACTGTTCAACCCTCACTGCAAGGGATACAGACGATCTTCCCGCCTTTTACCCGGGCGCGAGGCTCCATGACCTTTTCGCCACAGACGGCGCAGCGCACGCCTGGATATAACTTGGCCTCAGGCGGAGGAGTGATAGTCACACGTTTTATCTTCATTATCTCTTCGGAGGCCACGCTCAGGATCGCTTGAACTTTTTTGGCTTTGCGGCTTCGAATTTGCGCACTGACCTCCTCTGTCCTATCGCCGACCTGGAATCTTTCCCAGGCGGCTTTCTCTTCCGGTGTCTCCGGGTAATCGAATTCTACAGAAAAACGCATCCCTTCACCGGTAGCCCGGCTGTAAAACGTATAAACCTGTTTCCCGTAGTCATGAAAGATTAGATTTCCCTTGCCGAAAGTGCAGCCGGTCAACACCTGAATGGCATCTACAGCACAGGAATCATTTTCCACAATAGCCACGAGTTCTTCATCTTTTGCCTTCCCGCCAAGATGTTTAATAGCCTCCCTGGCCACCCTGTAACCATAGACCACCCCGGGACAGATGTGACCGTGGAAGGCAATGATCCTTTTTAAATCATCGTCATATTCCATAATTAGCTGTCAGCTCTCCTCCTTTCCTATCAGATCGACACGATCTCTCCGACCAGATCATAAGGATGGGCCTCGGCGATCCGGACTGGAGCGATCCGGCCGATCTCCGTCTGACCGCTGGCGATATAAACCTGCCCGTCTATATCCGGGGCCTGAAAAACAGCCCGGCCCTTTAAGAGAAGTTCCGTTTCATCGCTCAGACCTTCGACCAACACCGGGATTATCTCCCCGACCCGGGAGCGGTTTATGGCCAGAGATACGGCCTGTTGCGCCTTGAGTATTTTTTTCTGCCGCTCCCTTTTTACCTTTTCCGGCAATTGCCCGGGCAGCCGGCCGGCTGCCGTGCCATCTTCCGCTGCATAGGAGAAAACCCCTACGTGCTCAAATCGCGCCTCTTTCACAAATCGCAGCAATTCCTGGAATTCTTCCCCGGTCTCACCGGGAAATCCCGCTATAAGTGATGTGCGGAGCGCAGCCCCGGGTAATTTGCGGCGGATTTTTTCTATCAAGCCATAGATATAATCCTGATCGTAAGGCCGGCGCATAAGTCTGAGGATGCGCGGGCTTATATGCTGGATGGGAATATCGAGGTATGGGCATATCCGCGGCTCCAAGGCCATTAATTCCAGGAGTTCATCATCAATCGCAGTAGGATAGAGGTAAAGCAACCGAATCCAGTCCAAGCCCGGAATAGTAAGCAGCTTCTTCAGCAGATCGGGCAGGCCTGTGCCGTCCCCAAGGTCACTGCCATAGGCGCTTGTGTCCTGGGCAACCAGGATAAGCTCGCGCACCCCTTCTCCGGCCAGCCGCGCGGCCTCAGCAAAAATCGAATCAACCGGGCGGCTCCTTAATTTTCCTCTGAGACGCGGGATCAGGCAGAAGCTGCAGTGATGGCCACATCCTTCGGCAATCTTCAGATAAGCAGTATAAAAAGGTGTGGTGCGTCTCCGCGGGGTATATTCATCCATAATGAACCGGGGGCTGAGTGGTGAGGAGAGCGGCTGAGCCTGGCCATCTTTGAGACTGCGCAGCGCCTCTCCTATATTCTGAAAACCATCCGTACCGATAAAGGCGTCAACTTCGGGAAGGAGTTTTATCAGTTCCTTGCCATAGCGCTGAGGGAAGCAGCCGGTTACGATCAGGTACGTTAAGTTGCCCCTCTTCTTGTTCTCAGCAAGGGCCAGAATAGTTTCGATGGATTCTTCCACGGCCGGCCGGATGAAGGCGCACGTATTTACAATTATGACCCCGGCCTCTTCCTCCCTGGAGGTAATCTCATAGCCGGCGGCTATCAACACGCCCAGCATGACCTCGCTGTCCACCAGGTTTTTGGGACAGCCGAGACTGGTTATGAAAACTGACTCAGGCATCGGTATTAGTAAAAGATAGGGGCAAAGGAATGAACGGTCTCTTGATCAATGGTCTGGAACATGATGTAGGCATAGGAGACTATGATAGCCACGGCTGCCGGCACAAAATAAGGCGCTGTCTTCTCCTGTATTCCAATACTCCCTTCTTCCCACCCTTTATTCTCCCGTAATAAGGAGATGAAATTATATATGACATAACATTCTACTGCAAAAGGCGGGAACCCGAGATAGCCGACAATGGGCATCTCAAGCACTTTAAACTGTCCCACAAAGGGTACGGTATATACCCACTTGCTCCCGGCCCAGAAATTCCACAGCTCCCAGAATACGCCGCAGATGAATCCGGCCGTAAGCAGGAGAGAGAATTTGCGGAGAGAGCCTTGCTGCCAGTCGCGCATTAACGACCGGCCGCCGAAGTGATGATTTATCGGCTCTAGAAGAAAAATGAAACAGCCCCAGACCAACGGGAAAAAGTATTGCGGCCAGATGACCGGCAGGATGAAAAAGGCCAGGCCTAAAAATATAAACGGGCCATACCAACTTTTGGTCGGAGAAATGGACCGAATGTGCCTCTTCTTGTAGAGACCCGCTGCCTCCAGAAACTCTGTGGTTTCAAAAAGGCCGGGCAGCACCGTGCCATAGGCTACAAAGTAACCCAGCCAGCGCAGCCAGCGGATATCTATTATCCTGACATAATACCAATTTTTGATATAAATGTTAAAGGCCTCGAAGATGAGCCAGATAAAGACTGACCAGGGAACAAGCAAAAAAAACTCGCCGGTACGATTTACGAGAAGGGAATTTCCCTTATATCGATAAACCAGGCCATCGATCAGCAGGATGTACGGCCACCAGGCAAAGACGTAAAAAAGCGAATAAACCGGCTCAGTCCTGTAAATAAGCAACATAGAGGAGACAATCAGGATTATCAACCCCAGGTAGGCGTGTGCAGGCAATTTAGCTGTAGCCATGATTTTCCCTTGTGTTTTTATGTTTATCTCACCGGCCGCAGACTGTCAATGTTTTTGACTAAAAGCGGAGGCCATGTTGAATGTCTCTCGCTTTTACAGTATATTGCCATATCAAAATACTAAGCGTTCACCGTTGACCGTTCGCCGTTCACCGAAAAAGACCTTTTTCGCGCTTCTCACGGACAACGGCGGCCAAGTTAACGGAAAATACGATCACCATCGACTGTTCACCCAAAAAACGCTTTTCAGGTTCTTACGGACAACGGTGAACTGATAACAGTGAACGGTTACAATGCTTAACCCATATTATCCTCTTCGGGGGCTCACATAGATGAAGGTTATTCTGGCCAAAAAGGCGGGCTTTTGCATGGGCGTAAGAAGGGCCATGGATACCTTGCTGGCTGCGGTCAAGGAAAAATCTACCGCAGGCGGACCAATATCCACTTTTGGCCCTCTTATTCACAACCGGCAGGTACTGGATTTGCTGGCTGATAAAGGCGTCTCAGTGGTAAGAAGCGTCGGCGAAGTCAAAGGCGGCACGGTAGTCATCCGGGCCCATGGCATCCCTCCTCAGCAAAAAGAAGCTATTCTGCAGACCGGCGCACAGGTAATAGACGGCACCTGCCTGCGGGTTATAAAGGTTCAAACTATTATCCGCCGCTTTGCCCGCAGGGGCTATCAGGTAATCCTCGTCGGCGACAAGGGGCATCCGGAGGTACTGGGACTCCTTGGTTTCGCCGAAGGCCGGGGCCTCTTGATAAGCAGCAAGACCGATATTGCCGGACTTCCCAGGCCGGACAAATACATCGTTGTGGCCCAGACTACGCAGGATGAAAACCTTTTTAATCAGATCGCCTCGGAGATCACCTCAAAATATCCGGGAGGCCAGGTCTTTAATACTATCTGTCATTCAACCCACGAACGGCAGGCCGAGGTCCTTGAACTCTGTAAGGAAGTTGAGGCCGTTGTTGTAGTGGGCGGCAAAGAAAGCGCAAATACAACAAGACTGGCTCAAATTGCAGAAGAGGCCGGGGTAAAGGCCTACCATATTGAGACGGAAAACGATCTGGATTTAAAAGAGATGTCCGGTTTCAGCAGGGTGGCCGTTACGGCCGGGGCATCGACCCCCAACTGGATAATCAACCGGGTTGTAAGCAAACTGGAAGGCGTAAGGGGTAAACAGGAAAGCGCCCTTAAGGCTGCGGCATATACATTTTTTCGCTTTCTTCTGGAAAGCAACCTCTATATCAGCCTCGGGGCAGGATTCCTCGCCTATGCCTCTCTCAAACTACAGGGGATAAAAGGGGCCTTGCCATATTTCTTCATTGCGGCCGCCTATATCTATGCCGTCCATAATCTGAATCATTTTACAGACAAAGAAGCAGACGCCTTTTCCGAACCCGGACGGGCTATATTCTTCGCTAAACATGAAAGACTTATCCTTTTATTATCTCTCCTGGCCGCCGCCTTTGCCCTTTCCCTGTCTTACTCCCTGGGCTTGTTTCCGTTTCTCTTCCTGTTTTTTATTTGCATCCTGGGGACGTTGTACGGAGTTAAAATTATCCCTGATTTTTTAGGCCTTATTATTCCCCTCCGTCGATTAAAAGACATACCGGGATCCAGGACATTATTTATAGCCCTGGCCTGGGCGGCAGTCGCGGCTTTTTTGCCTGCCTGGAACTCAGGCCAGGGGTTCACGCCGGGCCTTATCGCGGCCTTCCTCTTTGTCCTGGCCTTTGTCTTCGTGCGTTCGGCGCTCCTGGAAGTATTTGATGTCCAGGCTGACCGTATGTTCGGACGTGAGACACTGCCTATTTTAATAGGAGAGAGAGCAACACTTACCCTGCTGAAGGGGCTTATAGCCTTTATGGTTATTCTCCTCGCGGCTTCTTCCTTCCTCGGATATGTCGCCACGGTCGGCCTCTGGCTGACCTTACCGGTATTATCCATGGCCGGATGCATTATCCTTTTCGAAAAGAACTACCTGCGACGGGGGATAAAACTGGAATTCCTGATTGAAAATAACTTTGTTATGGCCGGCATGGTAAGCTATCTATGGGCGCAATTCTGAACATGCATAGCGAGCGAATACGATGCATTTTACCTTGCATACGGAGATCCCCCGTAGCTTGCTGCGGGGAGCTTCAATTGCTTACCGGATGCCTGACTTTTTACGAGGCCGCCTTTAATGATACACCCCGGTTTCATTGTCGGATGACAGGAAATAATAGACCTGCAGCACATGTGTATAGCAGACCCGCTTTTTCCAATTGGCGCAACGCTTCTTTACACTATCCCATTGGAAAAATACGCAATCGACACAGGGGGATTCGCCTTCGACCGTTTTAATCAGCCGTTGTACTTTAGCTGCATCCATCATCTCATACTCACCTGTTAAATGATATGCGTCAGGGTATTCCGTAGTCTCTTATTTTTATTATCGGTCAAGACGGTCCTCCCCTTGAAAATTTCAGCACAAGTTGACCATCTATTGTTTATATGAGCCATTTTTTTTATAAAGAGTTCTTGCCTTGCCCTTTAAAAAATGATAGTTATTTATTATCGTTTATGTACGATCAAAATAATGCCGATTTATTAAATTATAATTTAATAACATAGGTAAAAAGGGGGAGGGCAAATGGCAAAAAGAGGTTTATTTTATGGACTATCGTTTTTATTAGCAATAACAATGGCCTTTCTGGTTTCTGCCTGTGCCAAAAGAGTCTGTGTCTCCGAAGAAGAAGCTAAGGCGCCGGAGGCTGTGACGGCGAAACCGGCAGAGACAGTTGCACCCAAGCCCATGGCTGAAGAAGCCATGCCTACCACCGGAGCGCCAAAAGAAGAAGTCCTCACAATGGCAGAGAGCCGAACCTCGGCGGGTTTATTACCGGTTTACTTTGATTTTGATAAGTATAATATCCGTGGTGACCAGCCCCCAACCCTGGACCGGAACGCCAACTGGATGAAGAAAAATCCTGCGGCCAGGATACGCATCGAGGGCAATTGCGACGAAAGAGGCTCAAACGAATATAACCTGGCCTTGGGCGAGCGGAGGGCAAACAGCGCTAAAGATTATCTAACAAACATGGGCATTGCTCCTGAGCGCATAGAAACCCTGAGCTACGGGGAAGAAAGGCCGCTTTGCCCTGAACACGATGAAGAATGCTGGACTAAAAACAGACGCGCCGATTTTGCCACGATAGGAAAATAGCTGTATAGTTAAAATGATGAATTCGTAAAAAACGTTTGCCACCAAGGCACAAAGACACGAAAGAATAATCTTAGTCTTGGCGCCTTGGTGTCTTAGTGGCTGAAACAAGAAAGGAAAAAATAAATGAAAAAGGGATTACTAATACTAATAGGAATAATGATTGTCCTCATGGTTGCCGGACAATCGTGGGCGGAGGAAAAAACTAAAATAGCTATTGTGAATATACAAAAAGTCCTGGGAGAGTCTGAAGTAGGTAAAAAGACTAAAGATGACTTATCCTTAAGATTTAAGGCCCTGCAGGAAAAAATAAATAAAAAACAGGATGATCTGGAAAAATTCAAGCAGGACTTGGAGAAAAAAACCGCCGTCATCAGCGCTGAAGCCAGAGACGAAAAAGAGAGAGAATACCAGAAACAATACCGGGAATTTAAACAGCTTTACGAGGATGCCCAATATGAGATGCAGCAAGCTGAACGCAAGGCAACCGAGCCTTTAATAAAGAGCCTGCAAACGATTCTGGAAAAATTTGGTAAAGAGCAGGGGTACACGCTGATATTAGACCCCGTAAGGAGTGGTGTTGTTTACGCTGCGGACGAAATCGACGTCACGGATAAAATCCTCGACCTCTTCAACAAGGAGAATAAGGGCAAGAAATAAGATAGATAACCGTGTAAATTTAAATAAGGGCGGGTTCCCCCGCCCTTATTTATTTAAACAGGATAAAACGAGCCACCTGGAAATAGGTGAATACCCCCAGCACATCGACCATTGTGGTAATAAAAGGGGCGGACATGATGGCCGGGTCAAGCTTTAAACGCGAGAAGACAAAAGGCAGCATACCTCCCGCAAGACTGGCCAGAGTCGAGATGACCACGAGACTCAACCCAACGGTGAGAGAGACAAGCCAATTACCTTGCAACCAGTGGGCCCAGATTGTGACTATTGTTCCTAACATAACACCCAATAAACAGCCGATGCCCACTTCCCGCGACAGCAGGCCCCAATAATTCCTTGCCGATACCTCCCTTAGCGCCAGACCCCTGACCATGACCGTGGAAGACTGCGCTCCTATGTTGCCTCCGCTCCCTATTAAAAGCGGTATAAAAGCCGCCAGCGCAACGAAAGACTTTAGGGCATCCGATTGACCCATGATAATATTGCCGGTAAGCGTGTTGGTTATGAGTAGTATCAGAAGCCAGCCTACCCGCCGGCCTACAACAGAAAGAACCCGGGCCTTAAAATATCCCGTATCCGGGACTTCCACACCACCCATACGGTAAATATCTTCGGTAACCTCTTCTTCCATAACGTCCATGACGTCATCGACCGTTATTATGCCCACCAGCCTATCTTCTTTATCCACTACCGGCACAGCTAAGAGGTCGTACTTTTGCAGGTCACGCGCCACTTTTTCCTGGTCGTCCTCTGTCCTTACCGATATGGCATCGGAGTCCATAATATCGCCGATGATGGCTGTAGGCGGCTTAATAACCAGGAGTTTGAGAGAAACAATACCCACCAGCCGTCTTTTTTCGTCAACCACATAACAGTAATAGACGGTTTCCTTTTCCAGACCTACGCGTCTGATCTTGTCCAATGCCTCAGCTACGGTCATCTCCCTCTTTAGGGCGACGTATTCGGGCGTCATAATACGCCCGGCGGTGTTCTCCGGATATCCGAGCAATGTACTGGTATTTTTACGCTCCTGCGGCGGCAGTAACTGCACCAACCGTTTGGCCACTACGGCCGGCACTTCGTCTAAAAGCCTGGCCAGGTCGTCCGGCGACATCTCTTCAAGAATATCCTTGACCTTACTGTCTTGAAAATTTTGCAAAAGGTGTTGCTGGTCCGGAGAGCTGAGATGTTCAAAAACATCAACTGCCAGCTCCTTGGCCAACAACCTGAAGAGAAGCACCTGTTCTTTCGGTGGCTGGTGGGTGATAAGCTCGGCAATATCCTGGGCATTACTGGCTGAAAGTATCTGTTTAATGGCCTCAAACCGCCGTTCAGCCAATAATGGCTCTACTTCTTCCCGTAGATCTTTATAGAGCTCTTCCATGGCCAGCCTCCGCTATGATTTTATCCGGGCATCCCGTTCGGCAAAACCGGCTACAAATCAAAATCAAAGCTTTTACCCCAAAACATCTGAATGTCAAACATATTTTGTAGCTATTCTTTGCATGCAGGACAGGCGTTCGTCCCTGGCCATCTTGCCTGCGGCAGGGCAAAGGACTGGCGTCTCGCCATTTGTCATTCGCTTGAACTTTGATGAATTCGTAAAAAGTCAAAATTTACCGCAGAGGTCGCTGAGAACGCCGAGATAACATATTGAACAGTTTAAGGTTTTTCTCCGCGGACTCTGCGTGCTCTGCGGTGAAAAGGCTTAAAGCCGGGCAGGGTTAACCGGCAGGTAGATATAACATATTGTCCCCTGATCCTCTTCCGGCGGACTTTTGAAATAAATCTTACCCCCGGAATACTCAACCAGGCGATAGACCACGGCCAAACCAAGCTCATCCGCACTACCTTCTATCATAGGAAACGGACTGAACGCACTATCTGTATGATGAGGAAACGCTCCTGTTCCGCCAGACTTCACCAATAGGCAAAGGAAGCTCCCGCCTCCAACCGCGACGTCCTCACCTGTCTGCTGAACCAATCGCCCGTCTATCCTGACCTCTCCGCCTTCCGGTCCGGTTTCCAGTATTTTAATAAGCAGGTTTTCTATAATCCTGGAAAGGTGCTCAGGGGCTATCTTTATATAGACAGGCGATTTTAAATCAATCACTACCTGCATACCAATCCGGCCGGCCCGTTCACGAAGATCAGCGACTACCTCCCCCACTACTTGTCCGACCTCAATCTCCCTGGCCTCGCTGTCTTCGGGTCTGGCATAGAGCAAAAAATCGGACAATAATCTGTCCAGTCTTTCTGCATCCCGTAATATAATATTCATGAATTTTCCCGGGGTTCCGGATCCATCCCGGCCCAGCATCTGGGCACAGCCGCTTAGGGAGGCCAGGGGATTTCTTATCTCATGGGCCATAGCCGCGGTCAGTTTCCCGATGGAAGCCAGGACCTGCTGACGCTGAATCTCTGCCTCCATGGCCTTCATTTCTGTCATGTCCTGAACCAAGATAAGCTGTCCTATATTCTCGTGTTCCGCATTCTTCAGGGACGATATTAAAAAGGAAAGCCACAGCTCTCTGCCCTCTCTATTTTTATACTGAAAACTGGAAAGGTTATTGTTTTCAGAGATATTATCCCCTTCGGAAGGCAGGTCAAGATGTGGAAAAACCGTGGCTAAGGGTTGACCTGTAACCTCATTGTGGGAAAAGGCGGTAATGTCCTCCGCTGCGCGGTTAAACGAAGTTATGCGGCCATGCGTATCTAAGGTGAAAAGGCCGGTATTTATCGATTGTACGATGTTCCGGTTGAATGCCTCTAATTCCCATATATTCCTCTGCCTTCTGTCCAGTTCAATAGCATCTTTCCTGGCCTGTTGAGACCAATAGCTGCTTAAAAAAGCCATAAAATAAAAGGCTGTTATGTGAACACTAGCCTGGTAAATTACGTGGCCGGCTGAAATACCGGCCAGGTCTATGGGGTCAAAGTTGAGGGGTGCTATGTAACCAAGATATTGAAAATCGAGAAGGGCCGCGTAGAGTATGCTGCTCAACGAGGCGGCTATTACCCCCCCCCGCCTGTAAAGCAACCGGCTGGCCACCATGATTACCAGCAGGTACAGAAAGGTGAAGGGACTGCTTATCCCGCCGGTCACATAAATTAAGGCCGTAACCAGGAGGGGATCCAGGATCATCTGCACAAAAATGACCCGGCCGGGATGTCTGATCACCCTGAGCAGAATACTATAGACAACGGTCAGAAGATATACAGAGGATATAAATACGTATAAAGGAAACAGGGTGCCAAATACACCGGCCGGGCGTGACTGATACTGGATGAGGACAGTAATGACCAGAAGGAGAGTGGCCACCACCACCCTCAAAGACATCAACCATAGCGCCCTGCTGAGATGTGAGTCACTCAATTAATTACCTACCGCCGCCGCCATCTTAAAGATAGGCAAATACATGGCAATGACTAAGCCGCCAATAGTCCCCCCGAGAAAGACCATCATAAAGGGTTCGATCATAGACGTTAAGGCATCTACGGCCGCGTCTACCTCGTCATCATAAAAATCGGCAATCTTCCCCAGCATGGCATCCAGGGCGCCTGTCGTTTCACCCACGGTGATCATTTGAACCACCATGTTAGGGAACACCCCGGTTTCCATGAGCGGTTCGGCTATCGGACGGCCCTCGCTTATGTTTACCCTGACCTTTAAGATAGCCTCTTCAATGATCTTATTTCCAGCCGTGCCGGCTACTATGTTTAAGGAATCCAGTATCGGGACACCGCTGCTTATCAGGGTTCCCAGGGTCCGGGTAAATTTAGCTACGGCTACCTTGCGGACCAGCGGCCCAAACACCGGAAGCCTGAGAACAAGGCTGTCCACCCATTTCCTGCCCTTAGCCGTAGAGTAAAATCTCCGAAAGGCAAATACAAACGCAATCAGCCCGGCAATCATAAAAATGATATTTTTCTTACAGAACTCGCTCAGGTTAATAACAATTTGAGTAGGAGCCGGTAATGCCTGGCCGAAATCGGCAAACATTTTCTGGAACACCGGGATAACAAAGATGAGGATTACGGCCACGACTAAAATAGCAATACAAAGGACTACCAGAGGATAGGTCAGCGCGCTTTTGACCTTTTTCTTCAATTTCATAACCTTTTCCATGTACATAGCCAAACGATTGAGGATAACATCCAGTATGCCGCCCAACTCCCCTGCGGCTACCATCTTGGAAAAGAGACTGTCAAAAATCTTATCATGCCTTGCCAGAGAATCGGCAAATGTTGAGCCGGTCTCCACATTCGTCTTTATATCCGTAAGCACCTCCCTGAAAGTCTTATTGATCTGCTGCTTGGCCAGGATATCCAGGCCCTGAATAAGAGGCAGACCCGCATCTATCATGGTAGAAAGTTGTCGTGTAAAAACGACTAAATCTTTCTGTGTCACCTTGGGCTTTAAAAATTTGACATTCTCCAGGAGGTCCTTTGGTTTTTTCTTTATCTTTGTAGGTGTTAGCTGCAACCTCCTCAACTGAACCCGCACCGTGGTCTCATCCGGCGCTTCCAGCTCACCGCCCCTCTTTTCCCCTTTGCCTGTCTTTGCTTCCCAGATATAAACAGCCATCTTTATCCCTCCTTAAGTCCTCTGAAACCCCGTACCTATCAATCTGCTACCGTTGTTCGGGCCACCTCTTCTATCGTGGTAACTCCTTCGAGTATCTTGGTTAACCCGCTCTGACGAAGCGTTTTCGTGCCCAAACGTATAGTCTCTTTCTTGATCTCCATGGCCGAGGCCCCCACCAGAACCATTTCTTTCAATTCTTCATACATAGGCATAACCTCATAGAGGGCAATCCGTCCCCGATAACCACTCTGATTGCAATTAAGGCAGCCCTTGCCCTTGTAGCAGATAATCTCTCCGTCAGACTCCTGTCGTAACCCCATATTCCGTAAGACCTCGGCAGGAATAGAGACTTCCTCCTTACAATCCGGACAAATCTTTCGTACTAAACGCTGGGCCAGGATAAGATTGACGGAAGATGACACCAGAAACGGCTCTACGCCCATATTGAGCAGCCGATTAATCGTAGAAGGGGCGTCATTGGTATGAAGCGTGGAAAGGACCAGATGTCCGGTCAGGGCAGCCTTGACCCCGATCTCTGCCGTCTCAAAGTCTCTGATCTCGCCGACCATAATGATGTCCGGGTCCTGCCTCAAAAATGACCGCAAGGCAGCCGCAAAGGTCAACCCTATATCATCATGGATTTGTACCTGATTTATGCCCATGAGGTTGAATTCCACAGGGTCTTCCGCGGTCGAAATATTCTCGGTCACCTTATTTAACTCGGCCAGCGCCGAATAAAGGGTGGTGGTCTTCCCGCTCCCGGTCGGTCCGGTAACCAGGACCATCCCATAAGGCCTGTGAATGGCCTCCATAAAATCAGTCAGGGCCTTTTCCTCAAAACCCAGTCTGGTCATATCCAGCTGAAGATTAGACTTGTCAAGGAGCCGTAAGACTACCTTTTCACCGAATAGGGTGGGCAGCACCGATACCCGGAAATCCATCTCCTTGCCCTTCCCTACGATCAGCTTTATGCGCCCGTCCTGAGGCAGCCTCCTCTCCGCAATATCCAGTTTGGACATAATCTTAATTCGCGAGATTATCGCATTCTTCAGCCGGGAAGGGGGGTTCATTATCTCATATAAGACGCCATCGATTCTGAACCTGACCCGAAAGACCTTTTCATACGGTTCTACATGGATATCGCTGGCCTGCTTTTTAATGGCGTCGGCCAGAATAAAATTAACCAGCTTGACAACCGGCGCCTCCGTGGCCGCTGTAGCCAGGACTGAGGCGTCCAGTTCCTCCTCATCACCGGAGTAGTCCATCCCTTCGTCTTTGAATCCATCCATTACATCACTCAGGGAGGCAGACATGTCATAAAAACGATCAATAGCCTTTTTGATCGCCAGGTCAGTAGCCAACTGAACCACTACATTTGTACCGGTAAAAAACTTTATGTCATCTATGGCCGAAATATTGGAGGGATCGGCTATGGCCACGGTCAAAACCGAGCCGGCTTTCTTTAGCGGGATAACATGATATTTTTGGACAATACGGGGGGGGACAAGCCTGATAACCTCCTCGGGGATATCCATAGCGGAAGGATCCACCACGGAAACCCCAAATTGTCTGCTCAAAAAACTGAGCAGGACATTTTCAGCAATAATGCCCATTTTAACAAGATGATAACCAAGAGTTCCCCCGTGGAGTCTTTGCTCGTTCAAGGCCCCTTTCAGTTGTTCCACGGTTATCAGCTTTTCTCTAACTAATAATTCGCCGAGACGGGTTGACATACGTATCCACCTAATTTATATCCTGATCGGCATCCCCGGGCAAATCCTTGAACACGCCCCGGCGTATCTACGACCGGCTTATGTTCCTGGTCACAAATCCACCGTCTAATTTAGCTATCGAGGTTAAAATCAGTAGGTTATGAAGCATTCCTGATCACCGGCAAGATATTAGATGCAAGGCGCCGAGGAACGACGACTGAGGCGTATGGAGCAATACGCCGCAAGGAGGAGTGATCGAAGGCAACGCCGCAGATGATGTCTTGATGGTGGATCAGGGCTGGTCACATTGGTTTGATAAGACACGCCTTTCAGCCGATAATATTGTTAGCAGTCAGCTTTGATGACTTCGTAAGAAGTAAGATTTTACCGCAGCCACGTAGGGTGGGTTTTACCCACCATCATTCTCTTGGTGGGCAAAGCCCACCCTACAGTGCTGGATGCTAAAAGCATATTAGCCGTTCACCGAAAAAGACGTTTTCGTGTTTTTCACGGACAACGGTGAGCTGATAACGGTGAACGGATACAACGATTGTTCCCGGAAGGAAACCAGGCAATATGGAAGAACTGACCTCTAATAACATAGAAGTCTTTTATGCGCTTCCCGGGGTGGATTTTCTGGCTTTTCTCCCGGAAGAGGAACTCTTCCATCTGGCAAAACGGTTCAAAAGGCTGCGGGCCAGAAAAGGTGAGGTAATTTGCCGGGGAGGGGATCCGGGGGATTCACTTTTCATAATCAAGTCCGGCATAGTTGACGTTTATGTAAGAAAGGAGGGGCGGGAGGACCTTATTGCCCAGTTACACCGGGGAGATTTCTTCGGTGAACGGGCCATTCTCACCGGGGAACCAAGGATGGCCACAGTCAAAGCGGCCCTTGACGTCGAACTCTTTGAGCTTAAGAAGGCGGATTTTGAGGCGCTATTGTACAAACATCCACAGGTTGCCCTGCACATCAGCCGCATTATATCTTCCAGGTTCAGTAAGGCTGGAGGGCTGATTACCCCGCTGGTCGCCCCTTGCTTTTATAGTGTCATCGGTTCTCACGCCGGCCTTGGTTGCTCCACTTTTACCGCTATGCTGGCGGTATCCGTCGCCCGCGAAGCAGGGGGAAAAGTCCTGGTTATAGACCTGGACGAACCCCGTGGACAGGTCTTACATATCCTGGGCGGTGAACAGATCGACTGCCCGGACAACCGATTAATTGAAGACTTTTCTCCGGAAACCAGGGCTAACCTAAGGCAATCCTGGTACAAAAGCCCCGCCGGTGTCACTATCTTCCAATTGCCGCAAACGAGTAATCGAAAATTCGTTACGGAAATCAGGTCTCATCTATCCTCTATCATGGAAGTATTGAAAAATAATTTCGCCTATGTCTTTTTCGATCTCCACCATGAAATCAATACGGTAAGCAAACGGGTCTTAAGGCTCTCTGACTGCATTCTCTTTCTTATCCCGACCCTTGTGGAAGATATGGCCGACGTCCCCCAACAGCTCCGCCTGATTCAGGATATCATCGATTCCACGTCAGCGCGCATCAAAATCGGCACAAGCCATATAAGAGGAGACACAGGTCTTCACCGCACTGAAATAAAGGCCCTTCTGAATCTGGCCGAAGTCCCGGAGATATGGCAATATAAGGAGGAAGAAAAAAATAGAACTGCGCTGCGAAGACTGGCGCGTGAAATTTGCAAAAGACGAGTCGGGGTAGCGCTCGGGGCCGGAGGCGCACGGGGCTGGACACATCTGGGCGTTCTAAAGGCGCTGGAGGAAAGGGGCATCCCCATAGATATGATAGCCGGATGCAGCATCGGGGCATTTGTAGCCGCATTATACGGCAAGACCGGTTCGGCAAATGCGGCTATAGAGCTGGCCTTGTCCTATTTCTCCACTACTCGTCAGGTAAGAAAAAATATATACGACTATACACTGCTGGGCGGGGGAGTCTTAAAGGGAAACCGCATCCTCTCCGTACTGGAAGAGATGCTGGAGGGCGCAGATTTTCTTGACCTGGCGATCCCGGTGAGTATTATTGCCGTTGACATGGCCACCGGTCAGGAGGTTATTATGGAGCGGGGATCGGTGAGCAAGGCCGTGCGGGCCAGTATATCCAGCCCGGGCATGTTCAATCCATTTAATATGAACGGACAGTGGCTTAGCGATGGGGCGCTTCTCAACCCGTTGCCCGTGGATGTACTCGTCAATAAAGGCGCCGATTTTCTATTAGCTTCGGTAGTAGAAAGGCGCACCGGCGAGCGCTGGCCTGAAAATAGGGGGCCTTCTATCTTAGGCGTACTCACTCGTTCCTTCTCCATAATGTTTTCCCATGCCGCACGGGAAAGCATTAATAAGTCTGACATCGTTATTTATCCAGATGTCGAAGGCTACAAGTGGGGAGATTTCCACCTGGGAAAGGAATTAATACGCAGGGGAGAAGAGGCCTGCCTTCAAAAAATAGATGAAATCGAAAAATTAATGGGTGGAGAGCTGCCGGCAGTCGGCAGTCAAAAAAGCTGAAAACTGATCGCTGAGAGCTGAAAGCTATATTATAAGATGCGAGACACGATTAACCATTTAATTGAACAGGCCGTATCCAAATTCCCCGGCAGTGTTGCGCTGCAGGAAAGGCATAATACCGGGTGGACAACCCTGTCCTACAGCGCACTGGGAAAAGCTATGGCTGAGATTGGGACCGGTCTTATATCCGTAGGCCTGAAGCCTGGAGACAAGATAGGGCTCTTCATAAATAAGGGCCCACGCTGGCTCATCAGCGATCTTGCCATCCTGGGCAGCGGCGGAATAGATGTCCCGCGCGGTAACGACTTGGCCCTGGACGAGCTTACCTATATAGCCAACCACGCAGAGGTCAAGATCGCTGTCACGGATATGTCCCCGGACACGATCCCAATCCTGAAAAAAGAGGCCCCAGCCATTGAATACATCATCTACTCAGGAGATAAAAGGCCCCCCGAAATAAAGGGTCTCATCACTTGGGAAGAGGTAAGGATTAAGGGAAAAAGGCTGTTATCCACCGGCGATAAGACATTTTTTGACCGGGCTAAAACGGCCAGGGAAAACGATCTGGCCACTATTGTCTATACCTCAGGCACGACCGGGCGGCCCAAAGGGGTTATGCTCACACATGGGAACATAGCTAAAAACGTTGGTTCCGTCCTCAAGTGCATACCCGTTCAACCGGAAGAACGTTTTTTATCCCTCCTTCCGCCTTATCACATGTTCGAAAGGACAGTCGAATATATTGCCCTTTCAAGCGGAGCCACGCTTATTTTCAGTGACCCTCACCACTTTCGTGAGGATCTGTCTGCGCAACAGCCGAATTTCATAGCCGGTGTGCCCAGGCTGTGGGAGATATTTTATCAGGGGGTAATGGACAGACTAAAAAAGGAAAAATACTATAAGCTGATCAGCTTATTGCTTACGGCCAGCAAAAACTTCATAAAATCCGGGCGGTTCATATACCTTCCACTCCATCTCCTCGCTGACCGGCTGATATATAAAACCGTGCGAGATAACCTGGGCGGCAAACTTAGGGTAGCGGTGAGCGGGGGAGGAACCCTGCCGCCCCATCTCGATGATTTTTTCGAAATGATAGGAGTAACCCTTCTCAACGGCTACGGGCTGACGGAAACCTCGCCCGTTCTTACCATAAGACGGCCGGAAGCCAACATGAAAGGCAGCGCGGGAAGACCGATACCCGAAACAGAGATAAAAATACTGACCGAAACTGAGGAACCCGTCCCGCCCGGCAAGGCAGGGATTATCTGGGTGAAGGGGCCTCAGGTGATGCGGGGATACTTTAAGGACAAGGAGGCCACGGATAAGGTACTCAAAAATGGCTGGCTGAATACCGGCGATCTCGGCATGCTGACCCCGCAAGGGAATCTCGTCATCACCGGCCGGGCCAAGGATACTATCGTCCTTTTAAGCGGTGAAAACATTGAACCGGAACCTATAGAAACCGCCCTGTCTCTAAGTCCTTTCATATCTCAGGTCATCATTGTCGGACAGGACCGGAAACACCTGGGCGCGCTCATAGTACCGTATAGACAGGCTATCGAGGATTACTGCCTCGGACATAATATACGTTGCAGTGATAAAGAAGAATTAATAGAGTATCCTGAGATTGTCCAACTTATCAAAAATGAGACAGATCAACTCCACAATAAAAAAGAAGGCACCCGGCCATGGGCAAGGATTATCAGGTTTAAACTGATTCCTGAAGAATGGACTGCACAAAGCGGCCTTTTGACCTTTACCTTAAAAAAGAAAAGGGCGGCCATCGCCGCAACATTTCAAGAAGAGATAGAAGACCTCTACCGGTAAGGTAGTAATAATACGACAGCGGAGGCTCTTTACTTATATGGGCAGACACAGACATGAATTTGTGAATACATTTGATGAAGGCCAGATAGCCTTTGGCTTAAGCCGGGAACTGGATGAAAAGTCCCTCATCGCGTACCTGCAAAAGTTTACCGATGACGAGCTAATGCATCTTTTAGTAAAACGCTTAAGCGATACCGAGGTCTCAGAGATAGTTGACTTTGTAACTGGAACACTTAAAAAACACCTGGCGGAGGAAGAATACCACCAGTATTTCCTAAAAGATGAAGGGCATCACTGAGATAAATTACTTAAGAAGGCTCTTTCTCATCAAGTGGGTAAGTTAAGAGCCTCTTGCAAAAGCCTCCATTCTGTCATTCCCGCAGCGATTCTGAGCGGGAATCTGGTTCTAACTGCGTGAAAAATTATATCCCCGAATGCCCCCCTTTTGTCCGCGCGGGCTGGAGAGTGTGCATATGTCACTGAAGAAGACACAAACAGAGGGCGACAAGCTGGATCAGATTATTGCTGAAGCTCGCCGCGACCGAGAGCGCCGGCAGAAGACCTATCGGGAGCGAGCCCTCAAGATCTTCCCGTGGATATGTGCGCGGTGCGGGCGTGAATTCACGGGCAAGAGACTTCGTGAGCTGACAGTCCATCATAAGGACCACAACCACGATAACAATCCGCCTGATGGCAGCAACTGGGAGCTGCTGTGTCTCTATTGCCATGACAATGAACACTCACGATATCTGGATGCAGAATGGTCTGACGGTCCGACGCCGGGAGGCGAGCAGGAACCACCTTCGACTTACAGGTCGTTCGCTAATCTCGCTGCCTTGCTGAAGGACAAAAACCTGAAGGACAAAAAGTAAAGGAACGCCGTGCATACAGCAGCTGAAAGATACAGACTTGGATTTAGTTGGTTAATTGGATTAATTTTCATCTCAATAATTCTATTTTCAAAATCAGGTCACGAAGGGTCACTTTCATATGAAATTCTAGAATTATCCGGATATGTATTGATAGTTATCGCAACCCTTGGACGAATATGGGCTACCGTTTACATCGGAGGAAGAAAAGACGAAGAATTATGTCAGGATGGACCATATTCTATATGGCGAAATCCTCTGTATGTGTTCTCTTTTCTCGGTGCAGTTGGGATCATTCTTAGCTCTGGAAAATTAATACTTCTTTTTATAATCATGCCTTTTTTTATTTATAACTACTACTTTGTTATTAAAGGAGAAGAAGCAAGACTCTTTGAATTATTTGGAAATGAATACGCTGAATACTGCAAAAAAGTTAAACGAATTATCCCAAACTTCAATAACTATTGGTCAAAAAACAAATTCGAAATTTACCCAAAGGTTTTCTTTCGCTCAATGGTTCATGCCAGTTTTTTTATGTGGTTATTCATTTTATTAGAATTTCTTGAATATTTTGAAGAAAATACAAAATTGATACCGACCTTATTTTATTTGCCATTTTAGAGAATAAAATCTAATCGGGTAGCCGGGGCTTCTCTCCCCCAGTCCCCATACCACCTGGCATCCGCCTGAAGCGGATTCGTCGGCTCATAGTTTTGCACTCCGGGTTACCGCTCCCTGCGGTTGCTCTCGCCGTTGGCTCGTGGTCTCCGCTACGCTTCGGACCCTTCAGACGGTCTCTCACGATTCCGCCCTTGCCTTCGGCCAGTACTTCTGCTAGAATCCCAAAAGTCTAAGGACCACTTATGAGCCGTGTCCTGTTGCAAGGCATCGTGGGAAATATCCGGTTTGACGATTTGCCCGTTAACTGGACTGTTTTCATACCCACAACATATCCACAACGTTTAATCTTGAAATATCGGTTAATTCCTACTATAAATTTCAAAATACATCCATACTGAGCCGATAAATTCCCAAATAACAGCGTGCGCGTGCGCAGTTCAGTTCAACAGGATTTTTTACGGTCAGCTTCGCGCCGTAAAAACTCTTATTCGTTAGACGGAGGATAGGATGAAAACATTGTCGATGCGATGGCAAAGGCTCGTAAACGAAGCGGGACAGACTTGCGAACGCTGTGATTCTACTGGTAACGCAACCCAAAAAGCATTTGAGAAGCTTCAGAGATCACTTGCTGAACTTGGCATACACGTTCAGTTGGAAACAAACATTCTCGACTTCTCAACATTTACAAAAGATCCCCTTCAATCGAACCGGATTTGGATTGGCGGAAGACCTCTGGAAGAATGGGTCGACGCGAAGGTGGGCCGAAGCCAATGTTGCGATGTTTGCGGAAGCTCCGAATGCAGGACGGTATCAGTAGAAGGAACTACTTATGAGACAATACCAGAAGAACTAATTATAAGGGCCGGTCTTCTTGCCGCTGCGGAACTTTTTGAGAAAGGCAAATCAGAATGTTGTATTTCATAAAAATGACACCATCTAATTGGCAACCGGGGGCTTCTCTCTCCCAGTCCCCCACCCTGGCATCCGCCTAAGGTGAAATAGTGAATATTCAGCTTCCATCAGACGGTCTCGCACGATTCCACCCTTGCCTTCGGACAGCACTTTTGCTAAGGTATCAACATATTAAGCAGGGGTTACCCTGTTAATTTTCCCGCAGGGAACCCTATTTAACAGGGTAACCGTACAGGGGGCTTACAGCCCTTAAGTTGGGCGGAACCCATTGAAATGATATGCAAAAGGAAGCCAAGGCCAGAATCCTGATAAACGACCTTCTCCACGGACTTTGTGTTCCGGCTTACACCGGAAGAGACCGTCCATTGTTTGAGGTCACAAATTGTGACCTCAAATGAAAACGCGGACCGGTCACAATCTGTGACCGGTTCCAGGGGTGGAAGGCGCTACTATCCTTACGTTCTGCCATTTAGTAGGAGTATATCTTAGATGCCTGAGTCATTAATAGAACAGCTTCCCAAAATAGTTGCCGAGGGTAAGAAGGAAGTTGAAAAGATACTCGAGCGGTTGTCGGGGCCGAACAAGCTGGCCTTGCAGACCAATGAGTATGTATTGCCGTCCAAGGACAAGTCGGGGTTGTTCCGGGGACAGATAACAGAGTTGAACGAAAAGGAATGGCACAACCGGCTTATCTATGGCGACAATCTGCTGGTGATGCAGGCGCTTCTTGCCGGGGACCCGGCTACGGGACTTCCTTCCATGCGTGGGAAGATTGACCTTATTTATATAGACCCGCCCTTTGACAGCAAGGCGGATTACCGCACAAAAATCACCTTACCGTCTGTTTCGAAAATCTCCCCTAACCCCTCTTTTCCAAAGAGGGGAACCGAAGATGCTACCCCCCCCTTAGCAAATGGGCACACAACACAACTCCCCCCTTTAGCAAAGGGGGGCAGGGGGGATTTGTCTGTTACCATCGAGCAGAAACCCACAGTCCTTGAGCAGTTTGCCTATTCCGACACATGGAAGGACGGGACCGTCAGCTATCTGCAAATGATCTATCCGCGCCTTGTCCTGATGCGGGAGCTTCTGAGCGACCAAGGGTCCATATATGTGCATCTTGACTGGCATGTGGGGCATTATGTGAAGGTGCTGATGGATGAGGTGTTTGGGAAAGACAATTTTAGAAATGAAGTCGTATGGAAAAGGTCAACAGCACACTCCGACTCAGGTACCTTTGGCACGGTCCATGATGTTATTCTTTTTTATACTAAGACGAATTCAGATTGGATTTGGAATCAACAGTATTCGCCATATACTGAAGAGTATATCAATAATCAGTTTAGATACACTGATGAGAGTGGAAGGCGTTATCGGTCTGGAGATTTATCGGCAGCAGGATTAAGTGGCGGTGGATACGAATATGAATGGAAGGGGATTAAACGACTATGGCGTTGCCCGCCTGCCACGATGGAAAAGCTTGAGCATGAAGGGAAGCTAACATATACAGGAAAGGGACTGGTTCGATTAAAAATATATTTAGATGAAATGCCGGGGCTGCCTACTCAAAGCATCTGGGACGATGTTAATCGGATACATCACTTAGCTAACGAACGACTCGATTATGGTACTCAAAAACCCGAAGCCCTGCTCGAACGTATAATCAAGGCTTCTTCAAACGAACAATCCATCGTTGCTGACTTCTTCGGAGGTTCCGGCACAACCGGCGCAGTGGCCGAAAGGCTTGGTCGCAGGTGGATCGTATCGGACATCGGGAAACCCGCCATAATGGTTTCCAGAAAGCGGCTCATTGACCAGGAAAGCAGACCGTTTATCTATCAATCCATTGGTGACTACCAGAAGGAGGCCTTTGCATCGTCCCGCATATACCGGCGCATTGGCGACCTTTCCAATGTGGTCTTAAACCTCTACGGCGCTCTGCCTTTCCCCGATGAACAGAATCCGAACAGGAACCTCGGCTATCTCAAGAACAGCAGGACTTTGGTGATGGTGGATTCCCCTTCCAAGATCACCGGCCATGCGACGCTGAAACGGGCGCAGGAGATGAGGGGGTCTTTCCTTGGCGGGTGGGAAAAGGTCGTTGTTCTTGGCTGGAACTTCGCCTTTGACATAGCAACCATAATCAGGAGCCTGAATGATGAAAGGCTTGAGGTATTGGTCATCCCGCCGGACCTCCTGGATAAACTTAAAAGCAAATCGAGCTATCAGAGCCTTCTCAAGAACGGAAAGATACGCTTTTCATCGCTTCAATACCTTTCTATCAAGAAGCCGGTTGTCAGCAGCTATTCCTCGGACATTGATGAAATAAGGATTGAGCTGGACAATTACATCCTCCTTTCCCCTGACGCCCTTCCCCTCGATGAGGAGAACAGGGAGAAGCTCCAGGAGGTCATGGCAATGGAGCCGCTAGCCTTGATTGAATACTGGAGCGTTGATCCCGATTACGACGGAGAGACCTTCCGCAGCAAGTGGCAGGACTACCGGGGAAATACCGAAAACGACGACGACCCGTTCCGGGTTGTGAAAGATGTGCGCATACTGGCCCCGAAGGTAAAGGGGAAGCGAAGGATTTGCGTAAAGGCCGTTGATGTCTTCGGGTTTGAGAGCGTGGTGGTGGTGGAGGTGGGATAGTTTATTTTCGGAGAAAGTATGACACAGCAGGAATTACAGGCATATTTAAAGCTTCATTACGCCAAAGAAAATGAGCGTTGCGAGTGGAAAGGATTCAGCAACCTTACGCACGATGTTTCTGGCAGGAAAGGTGAAGACGCTATTTCTTACGTATCCGCGATAGCAAACATGAATGGCGGACATCTTGTAATAGGTGTAGAAGACAAGACCCTGAATATTTCGGGAATAAAGAACTTTCACGATTACACGCCGGAAAATCTTCCGGCCCGAATTATCGGCAACTGCACAAACCTGCCATCCGAGGGATTGCGCGTTGAAAGCTTGAGCACAAGTGATTCCCATAAAACGGTCTGGATAATCCATATCCCGAAACATGCGCCCCGCAGGCCGATAATTGCTCACAAGCAAGCATGGCAGCGGTTCGGCGATAATCTCGTGAAACTCACAAGAGAAAGAGAAGAGGCAATTCTAAATGAGCCTACAAGCAATATAGACGACTGGAGCGCTGTTATTGTGTTAGGCGCGACTATAGGAGACCTTGATCCGTCGGCAATTGCAACGGCACGGGAAAACTATAAAAACAAGTTTCCTGATAAAGCCACAGAAGTGGATACATGGGATGATGTCACTTTTCTAAACAAGGCCAAAGTTACTATCAAAGGCAAGATAACCCGCACAGCCATTATCCTGCTTGGAAAAGAGGAGTCCGAGCATTTTATCAGTCCCGCTGAAGCAAAGATACGCTGGCTGCTGAAAGATGCTAAGGGCAACAATAAAGATTACCGGATTGAAGCATGCCCTTTATTGCTGGCTGTTGATAAGATTTACAGCAGGATCAGGAAGCTGAAATATCGCTATATAAAAGACGGGACCCTGTTTCCTGACGAAGTAGATCAATATGAGCCGTATGTAATCCGTGAAGCCATTAATAACTGCATTGCCCATCAGGACTATACCAAGGGAGGCAGAATTAATGTTGTTGAAATGGAAGATCAACTGATATTCACCAACTTGGGCAGTTTTATTCCAGGCTCAGTCGAAAAAGTGGTTCACGAAAATGCGCCTGAAGAGCATTACCGCAACAAGTTTCTGGCAACAGCCATGTTCAATCTGAAGATGGTAGATACTGCTGGCGGCGGCATCCGTAAGATGTTCAATTTTCAGAGGGAGCGTTACTTCCCCATGCCGGAATACGATTTATCTGAAGGAAAAGTGAAAGTAACCATCACGGGAAAGGTATTGGATATGGAATATGCCCGTGTATCGGCGCAAAACAAGGACTTATCGTTAGCTGAAATCATCATGCTTGATAAGGTGCAAAAGAAGAAAAAGCTCACACCAGCAGAAGAAAAATATTTGAGAGATAAAAAACTAATCGAAGGCAGAAAACCCAATTACTATATTTCGGCCAAAGTAGCTCAAAAGACAGGTCAGAAAGCTGCTTATACCAAGAACAAGCCTTTTGATAAGGCATATTATTTAGACCTTATCGAAAAAGCTATTAGAGAACATGGTCATGTAGAAAGAAATGATGTAGATGAACTGTTATGGAATAAACTGCCGGAATGGATGAATGATAAACAGAAAAAAATAAAGATAAACAATCTGTTGGCTGAACTTAGAAGGAAGAACAGGATCAGAAATGATGGGAGCGATACAAAATCAAAATGGGTTCTAATAGCATCGTAATTTATTAGAGCATTTATTAGAGATCTATTAGAGAAAGAAATTAATAAGTAAATGAGGACAAAGGGTTATGACCTCTAATAGTTTGTATACAGTATACACTTTTATTACGTGAGAACTCAAAACCGAAGGAAAGCTCAGGTATTGTAGATTCTTATGTAACAGTTATGTAACTGATCGGGCCTTTTCCCTTGTAACTTATTAATTATTAAGAATTATTTTATGTGACGGTTATGTGATTGAGAACAAATACGATGAAAGCGATAAGAACCATAGAGGCATTAGATGGCAGTCTCACTTAACACAGGCACCAGAGACGTCCCTTTAAGATTCGCAAGAGAGCTGACCTCTATAGTCAACCAGGAATGGGAAGGCGGCGGCTTCTTGGCAAAGGCAACGCCTGTGACTCAGGACCTCCTCAGGTTCTGGTTTAATGATTCCTTTTGCGATGCGAGGAGTATAAACTTCCACGCTGGGCAGAGAGAGGCGATCCTTAATACCATCTATCTCCATGAAATCCTGAAGACCGACTCCGTATTTGATATGTACACCTCTGTAAATGATGAAATTACCGCAGAGATGGATATCGCATATCTGAACAGGGACAGGTTCAGCCATCCCAAATATTGCCTTAAAATGGCCACAGGAACGGGGAAGACGTGGGTCTTGAACGCCCTTCTTATCTGGCAGTATCTGAATGCGAGGTTTGAAGATGTTCCGGGTGGACGTTACTCCAAACGCTTCCTGATCGTTGCCCCCGGACTCATCGTGTACGAACGTCTCTTGGATGCCTATCTCGGCAAGGAAGAACAGAGCGGGGAAAGGAACTTTCATACCTCCGACTTTAAGAGGTATGAGGAGCTTTTCATCCCGCCTGCTTACAAGGAAATACTGTTTGGATTTATACAGACCAATGTGGTCAAGAAGGATGAGATAGGCCGGAAGGTGACTGGTGACGGGATGATTGCCATCACCAACTGGCACCTCCTGACAGGGGAGGATGAGGAAGAGGATATTGATGTCTCTCCGTTGGAGAACCCTTCAGCGGCTGTCAGGGAACTACTCCCTGTCACGCCCGGGACCTCAGCCGGTCATTCTCTGGAGGCACTTGATAATCAATACCTGAGCGGTGGAGAGATAGAGTATCTGGCTGGACTTGATAATTTGGTGGTCTTCAACGACGAGGCCCACCATATACATGAAACCAAGAAGGCAGGAATTGTATCAGATGTAGAGTGGCAGAAGTCACTGAACAGGCTTGCCGAGGGGAAAGGAAGCCGTTTTGTGCAGATAGATTTTTCCGCAACTCCTTATGATGTGACAGGAAGCGGACAGAAGAGGACCAAACACTATTTTCCGCACATTATAGTTGATTTTGACCTTAAGACCGCCATCCACAAGGGCCTGGTCAAGACGATCGCCCTTGATAAGCGCAAGGAAATTGCAACAATGGAGCTGGACTTCAAGGCCGTGCGTGACGGGAACAAGGTGGTAGGTCTTTCTGATGGTCAGAAGCTTATGCTCAGGGCCGGACTCCAGAAATCGAAGATACTTGAGCAGCAGTTTGTTGATCTGACAAAAGACAAGGTCGGTGTATCTGACAAATATCCCAAGATGCTGGTTATATGCGAAGACACTAAAGTGTCCCCCCATGTTGTGGATTTTCTGATCGACAGCGAGGGGTTGAGCGCCGAAGACGTTGTTCAGATAGATTCCGACCGTAAAGGCTCCATACCGCCAAAGGAGTGGCAGGATGTAAAACAGCGCCTCTTCAACATGGACAAGCATGAAAGGCCGAAGGTAGTGGTCTCGGTGCTGATGCTGCGGGAGGGGTTTGATGTAAGCAATATATGTGTGATCGTCCCCCTGCGCTCAACCCAGTCGCCTATTCTCCTGGAGCAGATTATAGGGCGGGGTCTGCGCCTCATGTGGCGGGAGCCGGATTATCAGGACATCAAGAATGAAAACAGGGTCAGGCTGCTCCAGAAAAAGCAGGAGCCTTCCAACTACCTCGATATCCTGAGCATCGTCGAACACCCCGCATTTATTGAGTTCTACGATGACTTAGTTGAGGAAGGTCTCATCGGTGAATCTCGTGAATTGCCAGGCAGTCGTGAGAGTGTGCTCGGTGATATTATCAGGGTAGGACTGAAGGAGAATTATAAGGATTATGATCTTTACTGGCCTATTATCGTGCAGGACAAAGAAGAGATACTTCAGGTGATGGATCCTTCGGTAGCCTATTTTGCAGAATTCGATTGGTACACTCTGGAGCAACTTAAAAAGATGGCCCCCAAGAATGGCGAGGCCTTTTTTTCGGAAGAGGTAACTGTAAAGACACGATTCGGGGATTACAAAGTAACTGCAGACCTATTTACCGCAAAAAGCTACAACGAGTTTCTGGCAAAGATAGTTAAGGTTGTTACCAGTTCCCTTGTCAAAGTAAGCCAGAGAACCACAAAAGACTATCCCGTCATGCAGATAAATAATGTAGCGCTGGTGAGGGCAATTGATGAATTCATAAGAACCCGCCTTTTCAAGCAACCATTTGATCCCTTTGTTGACAACAACTGGAGAGTCCTCCTTCTATCCAAGACTGGCATAACGGAGCATATAATTAAAGAGGTAAGCCAGACGATTTACGACATGCAAAACAATATTCAAGTCGAAGAGGCCGTTGTGCTCAAAAAGTATTTCTCAGAAGTTGAAGAATTGAAGATGCGGGGAAATTTTTCCCTTCCCGTGGCCAAGACCATCTACGAACGGCTGCCGTACCCTTCAAATAAGGGAGAACTGGAGAAAAACTTCATCCTGTATTGCGACAGCGATTCCGGCGTGGACCGCTTCCTGAAGATAAACGAAAACCAGCACCATTTTGCCCATTTTAACTATATCCGCACAGACGGGATGCTGTCTTCATATTATCCTGATTTTATTGTAAAGACTGGCCCGGACATGTACCTTGTGGAGACGAAGGCACAAAAGGATGTCCAGGATCTGAACGTGAAACAGAAAGAGCTAGGGGCACTGGACAGGCTGCGGAAGATAAACGAGCTTAAGCCGGAGGACAGGATGGAATCTGAATGGAAGTATGCCATTCTCGGCGATACAACTTTTTACTCTATGAGAGATCGTGGCGCATCCGTCAAAGAGATATTGGAGTTCTCAAAACTGACGAGGGAAAGGATTAGGGGGACCTTGTTTTAAAAGGACAGCCCCCCAAAGTATGGGGGACCTTGTTATATACAGGCACGTGATTCTTATGGACGGGTGAATTCACCCTATTTCCGGCAATGAAGATTATTGAGGTGAGGGTATGAACGCAAGGGATGTCATTATTAAGGCCTCTCTTAAGTATTATCCCGATTTACAGGCCATTTATCTTTTCGGCACATACGGCACGGATGAGGAATGGCCGGACAGTGATGTCGATATTGCGCTGCTTTTGCCATGGAAAAAGTCAAAAGAGGCAGGCTCTCTAATGATGAGCGACTTACGTTTTGAACTGGAATCTTTGTTGAATAAGGATGTAGATTTGATCAATTTACGAGAGGTTTCCACTGTCCTCCAGAAGGAAGTTATCGTTGCCGGTCGCCGAATTTATTGTGCCGATGAATATGCCACAGATGAATTCGAAATGCTCGTCCTTTCTTATTACCAGAAATTAAGCGAGGAACGCAGGGATATTTTACAGTCATTCTTTGAGACCAGGAGGGCTTTTAATGTATGAATGACATTGTGATTAATAAAATACAAAGCATTCAACGCTGCATAGAACGCGCAAGAGAGGAGTATATGAAAAATCCGGAAGGATTTGATGATGATTACTCCCGGCAGGATGCCGCTGTCTTAAATATCCTTCGGGCATGCGAACAGGCGCTCGACCTGGCAAATCATATTATTAAAGCGCACAAAATGGGAATTCCAACTTCCAGCGCCGAGAGTTTTGACCTCCTGCGGAAGAAATCCGTCATCGACAGCACTCTTACAGAAAAATTAAAGAAAATGGTCCACTTTCGAAATGTCGTCATTCATCAGTATCAAAGGATGGATATAGAGATTGTTAAATCCGTCATAAAAAGCGATCTTGATAATCTTGTTGCTTTCACGGAAAGAATCATGGAGTTTGGCGATGGCAATCCATCCTGATTTCCCTCAATCACCCCATTAAAGACTAAGTCCAGGGGACATTGAAGCTCCCCGCAGCAAGCTGCAGGGAATCTCCGTATGCAAGGTAAAATGCATCGTATTCGCTCGCTAACCCCGCTGCAATCAGCGGGGAATGCGCTCGCTATGCATGTTTATGCCCGTCCATAAATATGGGTAAGCTCTGAAAAGCTGGCAGCCAGAGAAGGCGTTAATTGTCCCGGCAACAGCCTCCATTCCCAGTTCCCGTTAGCTGTAGATGGGGTATTCATCCGGGCCTCTCCCCCCAGGCCAAGGATGTCCTGCATGGGGATGATAACCAGATCGGCCACGGACATCATGGCCATCCTTGTGAGTTCCTGGTGAATCGTCTCCTCTGAGACCTCCCGCCCGAGGTATTGAAAAAGCCTCTGCTTGTCTTCAGGTCTGGCCTCTTTCCTGAACCATCCCTTAGCCGTGTTATTGTCATGCGTTCCTGTATATACCACACAATTTTTTACGTGATTGTGCGGCACATAGGGATTCGTCGCCAGGTTGTCGCCAAAGGCAAAGAGGAGTATCTTCATCCCCGGAAACCCATACAGTTCCATAATCTCCTTTACATCCGGGGTTATAATACCCAGGTCTTCGGCAATAACGGGAAGGGAGAGAAAATGTTTCAAAAGCTTATCGAAAAAGTCCCGAACCGGGACTTCTACCCATCTTCCATTTATAGCCGTCTCTTCACCTGCCGGGACCTCCCAATAGGCCACAAGCCCCCTGAAATGGTCGAGCCTGATTATATTAAAGAGTTTCAGGTTGTGTTCTATAAGCCTTATCCACCAATCGTAGCCGGTTTTCTTCAGGGCTTCCCAATTATAAACCGGATTACCCCACAACTGGCCTGTGCTACTGAAATAATCCGGCGGGACTCCAGACACAAACACAGGCCTTTTGTTTTCGCCCAATTTGAATATCCGGGGATTGGCCCATACGTCCGCGCTGTCGTAATTCACATAGATAGGAATGTCTCCTATTATCTGGATGTCTCTGCTATTACAGTAAGCCCTTAATGAATGCCACTGTTTGTAAAATACATACTGAAGGAACTTCTCCATCTCAATTTTGTCTTTAAGCTTGCCCTTTAACTCGTTATCTATCTCCCCTTTTCTATCTCTGATATCCTCCGGCCATTCGCCCCAAACGGCCCCGCTGAAACTTTCCTTTAGAGTCACAAACAGGGCATAATCATCAAGCCAGTAGCGATTCTCATTACAAAACTCTTCAAAGTCGCAATCTTTTTGCCTTCTTTTTTTAAAGTTGCCATAGGCGGCGCGAAAAAGTTCTGTCTTGTACTCGGTCACGGCCTCGTAGATAACCATTTCATTAGAGAACGGAGGGCAGTCTTCGACATCCCTTTTTGAGAGAAGGCCTTCCTCTACCAGGCGCTCAGGACTGATAAGGAGTGTATTCCCGGCAAAGGCAGAAAAGCTGCTGTAGGGAGAATTGCCGTGCGCCGTACTGGTAGGCTTTAAGGGGAGTATCTGCCAGAAGCCCTGTCTGGTTTCAGAAAGAAAATCTACAAACTGGTACGCCGATGGGCCTAAATCTCCTATACCGTAAGATGAAGGCAGGGATGTGATGTGGAGCAATATGCCGCTTCCTCGCCTCTTCATTTATTTCTCCTCAAATTTTCGGCATTGTTCGCTGTTATCTCCTATGCCCCTCACTTTTAAAAAAGAGAACACCCAACGGAGGCAGCCGCAGGGACAGAGAATAGGGTCTCCCGTGCGCCGGAACCGAGGCTGCTTCAACGCCCCCGGAATTTCCCCAATTGCTTCCCCAGTATATATGGGCATCGCTGTTTAAGACCTCTCGCCAGTGGCCTCCCCGTGGGACTCCGACCCGGTAGTTCTCTCTGGGAATCGGAGTAAAGTTACAGACCACCAGAATTATATCGTCCGTATTTTTGCCTTTTCTTATAAAGCTTATACTGCTTTGCTCCCAATCATAGGAGTCTATCCACTCAAAACCCTCTGCCTCAAAATCCAGTTCATACATGGCCGGCTCGTTTCGGTAAAAGTGGTTCAGATCCCTGAGCCACCTGTGCACCCCATGATGAGCGGGATACTCAAGGACATGCCATTCCAGACTCTCTTCGTGGACCCACTCCCTGCACTGCCCGAATTCATCGCCCATAAAGAGCAGCTTCTTTCCAGGGTGACCGTACATATATCCAAATAAAAGCCTGAGATTGGCAGACCTCTGCCACTCATCCCCGGGCATCTTTCCGGACAGCGCGCCTTTTCCATGAACCACCTCATCGTGCGAAAGGGGAAGGACGAAATTTTCTGTAAAGGCGTACCAGATGCTGAAGGTAAGCTGGTTGTGATGATACTTTCTAAAGACAGGGTCGTTGGAAAAATAATCCAGGGTATCGTGCATCCAGCCCATGTTCCACTTCATGCCGAATCCGAGGCCCCCCACGTACGGCGGCCGTGAAACCATAGGCCAGGCGGTTGACTCTTCCGCCATGGTCTGAACGTCGGGATAATTTTCGTAAACCACCTCGTTAAATCTTCTTATAAAGTTTATTGCTTCTATATTCTCGTTCCCTCCATACTCATTTGGTATCCAATCTCCACCCGTTCTCGCATAGTCCAGATAGAGCATGGAGGCCACGGCATCCACCCGAAGACCATCAATATGGTATTTGTCAAGCCAGAAGAGGGCGCTGCTGATAAGGAAATTTCTCACCTCGTTTCGCCCATAGTTAAAAATGGCGCTTTTCCAATCGGGATGAAATCCCTTCCTGAGGTCTTCATGTTCATAAAGGTGCGTGCCGTCAAAATAGATCAGCCCGTACTCGTCATTCGGAAAATGGGAAGGCACCCAATCCAGGATAATGCCGATTCCATTTTGATGGAGATGGTCAATGAAGTACATAAAATCCTGGGGAGTCCCATACCGGCTGGTAGGGGCAAAATATCCCAAGGTCTGATACCCCCAGGAGCCGTAGAAGGGATGTTCCATGACCGGCAATAATTCCACATGGGTAAAACCCATCTCTTTTGTATAATCCGCCAGGTAGTGTGCCATTTCCCGGTAGGTGAGAAACCGGTTGCCCTCTTCCGGCACCCGGCGCCATGATCCGAGGTGAACCTCGTAGATGGAAAAAGGGGCGTCTAGCCTGTTGTGATGGCGCCGGTTTTTCATCCATTCCCCGTCGTTCCACCCATATCCCAGGTCCCACACCACGCTGGCCGTTCTCGGAGGAGCCTCCCATAGAAAGGCATAGGGATCTCCCTTATCCACCGTATAGTTATTGTAATTCGAGACGATGTGGTACTTATAGAGCGCACCCTGGCCAATACCGGGGATAAAGCCTTCCCAGACACCGGAGCTGTCGTCTCTTGACCTTAAAGGATGGGTCTCCGGAACCCATCCGTTGAAATCGCCCACTACAGACACCTTATGTGCATTCGGCGCCCAGACGGCAAAGTAGGCGCCCTTCACATCACCTATTGTCGTTGCATGCGACCCCAGTTTGTCATAGAGTAGAAAATGATTTCCTTCTTTAAAAAGATATGTATCATGTTCTGTAATAAGGCTTACATCATATCGTACGTTCTCCATCCTACCTCCTTGTCTTCTTTAAAACCAAAATAGTGTTCATCCGGAAACTACCGTTTCCGGCTTCACGCTTTCAGCGATCAGCGATTAGCTGTCAGCATGTTTGTTATCCGTTAACCGTTAACCGTTGTCCGACATTTTCTTTCGGTAAACGGTCAACAGTGAACGGTGGACCGGCTTCATGCCGATAGCTGAGTGCTGATAGCTCGTCCGGAATTTTTTGGGTGTCCGGATGAAAACCATTTATCGGATAAGGCAATTATACAACAAAAAAGCGGCGCACCCTCTTATTTTTTTATCGCCCGCAAATTAGCTTGTACCAATACCTTGAGAGTTTTTGGAACAAAAAGCAGGCGTTCCCCCACCAGGAAGCCAGGGTCGTTTTTTGTCTTATCGACTCTATTCACCTGATATTTAATATGCGGCTCCTTGTTGTGTCGTAACAAAACTTGCAAATGGTTTGCATTTTTGTTATTGTATTATTTATGGACATAGTAAACCATCTGCGCAGACACAAAAAATCTCTCACCCGGGCACGCGCTGAGATATGGCGCATACTGACCCAAAGCGAAAAGCCCTTAAGCCCGAAGGAGATACACCGGCGACTTACAGACCATAAGGTCGATCTGGCTACTGTCTATCGCAACCTGCGCGCCCTGAAGGACGTTGGCCTGGTGAGGGAGATCGATTTAAGAGAGGCTTTCAAACGCTACGAAGCTATATTACCCGGCCGGCATGTGCACCATATCATGTGCCAGGTCTGCGGCCGGATAGAAAAAGTGCGCCATTGTGTGGTGCAGGATATGGCTAATGCCATTCAAAAAGAATCAGGGTTTACTCTGGAAGACCACTATCTGGAATGCTTCGGCATTTGTCCGAATTGTCAGGGGATCTAAGCCCGCTGTCAGTTGCCGGTTACATATGGATGTAACTATTTATATAGATGAATCTGGAAATCAAGAAAACAGGAACAGAACAGTATTTTTATGAGTTCCTGAGTTCCAGATTTAAGAATTTGACGGACTACTGACCACTAAAGTGCTGGGGAGTAATTTTATGCGTAAACTAATTTCGCTCGCTGTTTGCTTCATTATTTCGTTAGTCCTGTGTGTATGTCCGATGCCGGCCCATGCCGCCTCATCGCAAGGGAAAAATGACCTCCGTATCCTCGCATCTTTTCTGCCCATCTATATCTTTACAAATAATGTAGTCCAGGGAATTCCGGGAGTATCTGTCGAACTCATGCTCCCTCCGGGCACGGGTTGTCCGCATGACTATACCTTGACACCAGGCGACTTGAAGAAGATCGCTGCCTCCTCCGTTCTGGTCATAAACGGTCTCGGTATAGAAGAATTTGCCGGCCGCCCTGTTCAAGCAGCAAACCCTGATATTAAAATCATAGATGCTTCAAGAGGGATTACACCTCTGGAAGCGAAAGAAGGCCACAGTCACCATGGCCATGAACATCATCCCGGCCGGATCAATGCCCACGTATGGACCAGCCCGGCTCTGGCCGCGGTTCAAGTTAGAAATATTGCTGAGGCTCTTTCCGCCATAGACCCGAAACATTCTGTACTCTACCGCAAAAACGCCGCAAATTTTACGGCACGGCTGGAAAAACTCATCTCCGGGGTCAAAGACACCGCCGGTAACCTCAAGAAACGAACGGTGGTTGCCTTCCATAACGTTTTTGATTACCTGGCTCGCGACCTTGGCCTTACGGTAGTCGCTTATATCGAAGAAGATCCCGGCCAACCGCCATCTGCCGGGAAATTGAACAAATTAATCCAGACCATACAAAAAGAGAAGGTTGCCGCCATTTTTGCCGAACCCCAGTATCCGCCCCGCCTGGCCCAGGTCTTGAGCCGTGAAACCGGGGTCCCATTTTACGTCTTAGACCCGGTAACCACTGCTCAAGGAACTATCGGGCTTGACTACTATGAAAAGGTCATGCACGCAAACCTTGCTATCATACAAAAAGCCCTGGCAGGAGAATTAACTGATGGCCAACACAGCTATCGAACTTGTAAATGTAAGCGTAACTGTAAATCGTGTGTCTCTTCTGAAGAATGTCAGCGCCGGCATCCCTAAGGGCAAAATTACGGCCCTGATCGGCCCCAACGGCGCCGGGAAGACTACTCTGATACTGGCCGTCCTCGGTGTCATCCCGCATGAAGGGGAGATATTCTTTCTCCGGGACGGCCGGCAGGAAACAACCAGACCCCGCATCGGTTACGTCCCGCAGCGCCTGGATTTTGATCGCGGGTTGCCGCTCACCGTCCTCGATTTTCTCACCCTTTCTTCCCAGCGCCGCCCCCTCTGGCTGGGCTACCAACAAGCAAAAAGAGACAAGGCCCTGGAAGCCCTCCGGGAGATCGGTGTGGAACACTTGCGCGAGCGTCAGATCGGACGGCTATCCGGCGGAGAACTGCAGCGGGTTATGCTGGCCATGGCTATCTCGCGGGATCCGGAAATCCTGCTTCTGGACGAACCGGCCGCGGGGGTCGATGTCTCAGGAGAAGTCCTGTTCTGTGAATTTATGACCCGGGTGCAGAGGGAAGGCCGTTTAACCATGGTGATTGTCTCGCATGATCTCTCCGTAGTAACCGGCCATGCCGAACACGTCATCTGTCTTAACCGGACCGTCCAGTGCCAGGGGGGAGCGCCGGAAGTTTTGACACCGGAAAATATCATGGCCGTCTATGGCCCCCACGCCGGCCTGTACCGGCACGGCCAGGATACACGCCCCGGCGCATCTGCGACCTGTATCCATCCCTTGCACCATAAGTAACCTATGACTATGGAATCTTTCTTCGCCACAATCTACAGCCTTCTGGACACCGCTCTCCCCTTCGCCTGGGCCGCTTCTCTCTTTATGAAAAGGGCCTTTCTGGAAATCATGCTCATAACCCCGCTCTGCGCCATCGTCGGCATACAGGTGGTAAATTACCGTATGGCCTTTTTCAGTGATGCCATCTCTCATTCGGCCTTTGCCGGTATCGCCCTCGGCCTGCTTTTAAACATAAATCCGCTCCTGACCATGGTCGTATTCGGGGTCCTGGTAGCCCTGGGCATCGCCAAGTTTAAAACCCGGTCCGATCTCCCTATGGACACCATAATCGGCGTCTTTTTTGCCGCCACCATCGCCCTGGGTATCGCCATAATCAGCACTCGCAAAGGTCTCTCCCAGACTCTTTCCCCTTTCCTCTTCGGTGACGTCCTCACCATAGCAGAAGTGGAGATAGCCATCACCTTCGCCCTGTTCGCAGTCGTTCTTATCTTCATAGCCCTTAGCTATAACCGCCTCCTACTCACCGGGATCAACGAACCATTGGCGCGCTCACAAGACATCCCGGTCAAGATCTATAACTACATTTTTGCCATAATCCTGGCCGTAGTGGTAACCGTGGGTATAAGAACTATCGGCATGCTGCTTATCACCGCGCTCCTTATTGTCCCCCCGGCCAGCGCCCGGAATGTCAGCCGGAACGTCCGCCAGATGTTCTGGTATTCTCTGGTTTTTGCCTGGGTATCCGGTATCGCCGGGCTGGTAATCTCCTTCTACACCGATATGGCCACCGGCGCATCGATCATCCTCACGGCATCGCTCTGCTTTTTACTCACCTTTATAATCAGCCTGGTAAGAAGATAAATTACCACGTATCCGTTCACCGTTGTCCGTAAGAACCTGAAAAGCTTTTTTCGGTGAACAGTCAATGGTAATCGTATTTTCCGCAACCATCGCCCATCAAAAAACGTGAAAAACTCCGCATGGTAAACGGTGAAGGTATTTTCCGTTATTCGGCCACCGTTGTCCGTGAAAAGCACGAAAACGCCTTTTTCGGTGAACGGTGAACGAACAACGGTGAACGGTTACATTACCACAGGCCTGCCCGGGACATCTTCCTGAACTTCATTGACTTTTTAACAGATTTATGGAATCTTACCGTAGGTCGCTGTAACATATTGCGTATTGCGCCTTTTCGAAGGCATTGTATCGGTTTGACCGAACAAAAAGGGGCGTACATGATAGACTATTACCACACCTTTCACATCCCGGTCATGGGTACCGGGCACTCTGTTGACACGCCCATCCGTGTGGGTCCGCTGGGTATCTCTTCCGTTATTTCACTGGTAGATGACATTTTGCTCGAACAAATCCGCAGATACTACAGCGAAAAATACAATTTACCATACGTCGGAATCCCAAGGCACGAAGAGAATGGCAGGGCAAAAAGGATCACTGCTTACCTCGAAGTCGTCAGGGAAATCGTTCAGCTTAGAATGGAGGACATCCGGCAACAACCCTTCTTCGAAGACAACGACAAGAGGAAGTATTTTGACCTGTTACCGGATGAAAGCCCCCTGAAAAAGGATTACAGCAGGCTGTTAGATATGCACGCCGGGCCGGAACGAAATGCGCTGGAAGGGGATCTGACCCGTAGAATGCGCGCCGGCTCTATTGACGTCAATATTATGGTCAAGCTGGACAACACCTTTGACAGAAACGGCCACCCCCGCGATGATGAATTCAGCGACGCCAAGACAGCCCTTAAGGGCTATGCCGATAGCAGCCTCGAGTCCGGCATCGTATTTTCCGCCGGAATTAACCAGAGCCTTTATACCTACATGACCCGGTTCCGGGATTTTTACCGGGATGAACGGGGTGAGGTCAAAAAGAAGATAATCCTCAAGGTAAGCGACTTCCGCTCCGCACTCATCCAAGGGAAGTTCCTGGCGAAAAAGGGATTGGAGGTGCATGAATTCCGCATTGAATCAGGACTTAATTGCGGAGGGCATGTCTTCCCCACCAACGGAATTTTACTCCCCGGCATTCTCCGGGAATTCAAGGAAAAACGCGGGCAACTGGCCTCAGAATTTAAACCGCTGATACTCAGGCACTACCGGGATATGGGCTGGACCTATCCGGAACCGGGCCTGGAAACCAGCCCCCTTATCACCGTTCAGGGTGGCATCGGCAACCACGGAGAGGTGCGTCGCTTGAGGGAAGACTTCGGTATGGACCTGACCGGATGGGGCACCCCATTTCTCCTGGTCCCCGAAGCCACCTGCGTGGATGCCCCTACCCGTGAGTTATTAAGGCAGGCCGGAGAAGATGACCTCTACATTAGCGGCGCCTCGCCTCTCGGAATCCCCTTCAACAATGTCCGCAACACCGGGTCAGAACAGTGGCTGCGCAAGATGGCGGCAGAGGGCAGGCCGGGCTCTTCCTGCGCCAAAGGCTTCCTGGTATCCAACACCGAATTTACTAAAATACCTATATGTCTTGCCTCCAGACAATTCCAGAAAAATAAGCTGAAAGAGATAAACCAGATGGGGCTTCCAGAAACTGAAAAAGAAAGGTTGCGTGCGGAGATTATGGAAAAGGCCTGTATCTGCGATCATCTGGGAAATGGGGCACTCATCACCCTGGGAATCGCCGAGGTCAAAGATGCGCCCCAGTGTATATGCCCCGGCCCCAACCTCGCCTGGTTCAACAGGATTTACACCTTGCAAGAGATGGTGGATCACATCTACGGACGGGGCTCGTCCCTGGTTTCATCCCAGCGGCCGCATATGTTCGCCAACGAAATCGTGCTGTATGTGGATTACTTCGAAAAACAGGTGGCTCGCAGTCAACACACGCCCAAAGAAATCAAAAACCTGGAGGAATTCAAGGACAATCTCGAAAAAAGTATGGATTTTTGCCTTGATATTGGGCGAAGGCAGCCATATCCGGGAGAAAACCTGGCATCCATCCCACCGGCCGTGGAGCGGCAGAGAGCCCGCCTGAAATCTCTATACGCCGGCTTTGAAAGAAAATGTGCGATTAGAGAGAGGGAGCACGATGAGGCGTGCCCACCGCAGGTTGGAATTTTACAGTAGGCCGCCATACTGTTTTGAAGTTACGTGGCCACCACCATTTGTTAAACTGCTAATAACACCTTTCCCTATGCCGACGCTGCAAACCCACCCGACCCCAGGCGCGTATCAAGTACGAGGTCAGCCAAGAATCCAGAAACTAAAAGACTGGATTCCGTGTCAAGCACGGAATGACAGTAAAAGGTATTTTCAGGTGAAAAATAACCACAAGTGCATAAAGCTGAACTTAATTTATTGATATTCTTATTTTCTCTGTGTGCTCTGTGGTTAATCTTTTGACAATGCGATTACCATCAAAGGGATATGCTTATGTTTCTGCTAAAAAAAATAATCTCTCAACTTTTGCTCCCGCTACCCTTGTGCCTTGAAATTTCCCTTACAGGATTATTCCTGCTGTACTTCACGCGAAGACAAAGGCTGGGCAAGACACTTATATCTATCGGCTTAATTACCCTGACGCTTTTAAGCTATGGATTTATATCTGACCGGCTACTGCATCCCCTCGAAAACAAATACAAGACTTATGTTACTGAAGGTGCGGCGGATGGGCCTAAATATCCGGTAAGGTTTGTTGTCGTCCTGGGCGGAGGGCATACCTCGGACCCAAAACTTCCTATGACCAGTCAGATAGATGATTCTTCCCTGGTTCGTCTGGCAGAGGGAATTCGAATTTACCGGAAGCAACCGGGCAGTAAGCTTGTTTTGTCCGGCGGAAGGGTGTTTGACCCGGTTCCTAATGCCGAGGTTATGGCCGGTATTGCCAGGGAACTTGGTGTTGATAGGAACGATATAATTGTCGAAAGCAGGCCCAAAGATACGCACGATGAGGCCTGCATCATGAAGTCTATAGTCGGCAGCGCCCCCTTTGTTCTAGTGACCTCAGCCTCCCACATGCCGCGGGCCATGGCCCTGTTCAAAAAGCTAGGGATGAATCCGATTCCTGCCCCTACCAGACATCGGGTCAAGAGTAACCAGGCGTTAAGCCCTGGTTCGTTCTTTCCCCATACGGATAACCTCCGTAAGTCGGAAACGGCTGTTTACGAATATTTAGGGATAGCCTGGACCAAACTTAGAGGACAAATATAATTATACTCACCGCAAAGGCGCAAAGAACGCAAAGAAAAACAGGTTTTTAAAAATAAAAAATGCTTTTTCTTTGTATGTATTGTTGCGCCTTGCGGTGAAGCGGACCGCGACCCGTAGGAGCACCTTCCAGGTGCGACAGAGACGGAGAGGCATGAAGAAAGATCCGATTTGATCGCAGCAGGCCGCCGGTCGCAGCAAGATGCTGCTCCTACGATAAATAATACTTTGCGTCTTTGCGGTGAGTCTGGCCCGGTTATTATATCCCGGTCTTGAGATGGGCCACAAATCGGCCCACGATGGGCACCAATTGCGGATCTTCAGCATGTCTGGCTATAAGATTTACAATGGCGCTGCCCACGATGATGCCGTCCGCATGCGGGGCCAGCATGGCCACCTGTTCCGGTGTGGAGATGCCAAATCCCACAGACACAGGAACGGTAGCGTGTTTCTTGACCAATTTTAATTTAGCCAGAAGATCGCCCGGCAGATCTTTCCTGACGCCGGTTATGCCGGTAACCGAGACATAGTAGATAAAACCGCTGCTCAAGCGGGTAACCTTCTTAATCCGGTCGAGGTCACTGGTCGGAGCCAGGAGAAAAATGGTGTCCAGACCGGCTTTGTCTGCCTCTTTTTTCCACTCTTCTGCTTCTTCGGGAGGAAGATCAGGGATGATAAAGCCATCCACGCCGGCTTGAGCTGCTTTCCGGGCCGTGCGTTTCAACCCATACTGCAAGACCGGATTGTAATAAGTCATCAGGACGAGCGGGATCCGGGTCTTGCTGCGAAGATTCCGAACCAGGCCGATGACGTCCTCCAAGCGTACACCCTGGGTCAAGGCACGCTGGCTGGCGGCCTGGATGGTCGGCCCATCGGCTAAGGGATCGGAAAAAGGCACACCCAATTCAATTAGATCCGCCCCCTGCCGTTCCATCTCCAACACCAGTTCTGCGGTATGGGCCAGAGATGGATCACCGGCCGTAAGGAACGGGATAAGAGCGGCTTTTTTTGTTTTTTTCCTGCCGGCAAAAACCTCTGCAATGCGACTCATGCAACACCTCCTGCTAAAAGACCGGCTACGGTCTCTACATCTTTATCTCCCCGGCCGGAGAGGTTGATGACTACTATATCCTTACGCGATAACCGGGGCACTATCCTGGCGGCATAGGCAATGGCATGTGCGCTCTCCAGGGCAGGGATAATCCCCTCGGTCTCGGAGAGGAGCTTAAAGCCTTCCAATGCCTCAGCATCCGTTACCGAGACGTATTCCGTCCGCTTGCTATGGCGATAATAGGCGTGTTCCGGCCCCACGCCTGGATAGTCCAAGCCGGCCGCTATGGAATGGGTATCTCCGATCTGGCCATCCGCGGTCTGAAGCAGGTAGCTCATGGCCCCATGCAGAACGCCGATGCCCCCGGCGCCAAGGGTAGCCGAATGGAGGCCGGAGGAGATGCCCTCTCCACCTGCCTCTACGCCGATCAAGCGGACCGGGTCACTTCGGAAGGGATAAAAGATGCCCATAGCATTACTCCCGCCGCCCACGCAGGCTATAATAACATCGGGAAGGCGTCCCTCTTTTTTTAGGATTTGCCGCCGCGTCTCCTGACCGATTACCGATTGGAAGTCACGGACTATCATGGGATAAGGATGCGGCCCCACCACCGAGCCGATCACATAATGGGTATTTTGCACGTTGGTTACCCAGTCCCGGATAGCCTCGTTAATAGCGTCCTTCAGTGTCTTGCTGCCCTGTTCCACAGGTATGACCTTGGCCCCGAGGAGCTGCATACGAAAGACATTCATGGCCTGTCTCTTGATGTCCACCGCGCCCATATAGACATCGCACTCCAGGCCCAAAAGGGCCGCAGCGGTGGCCGTGGCCACGCCGTGCTGTCCGGCTCCGGTCTCGGCAATAACCCGCTTTTTGCCCATTTTCCTGGCCAGCAAGACCTGGCCCAGGGTATTATTTATCTTGTGTGCCCCGGTGTGGGTCAAGTCTTCCCGCTTTAAATAGACCCTGGCCCTTTTTAGTTTCTCCGTAAGACGCTTGCAGAAGTAAAGCGGGGTTGGCCTGCCCGTGTATTCCGTAAGGTAGAAGCGGAGCTCTTCCTTAAAGGACCTGTCTTTCCGGTAGTAGTGATATTTTTTTTCGAGTTCCATAAGGGCCGGCATCAATGTTTCCGGGACAAAACGTCCCCCAAACATGCCAAAATGCCCTCTTTTGTCTGGAAGCATTATGCTTACCTCCTTTAAAAAGAATACAGAAGACAGAATTCAGAAAAATGACAGATGCCAAAGCCCAAAACCTAAATTCCAAATGTCGAAATCCCAAGTTCAAATCAATGACAAAATCCAAACACTGAAAAATTGGCCCTCCTGCGGCGGACCTCCCGACATTCAGTCAGTTGGACTTCATCTGAATTTTGATATTTGAATTTCATTTGGACCTTGACCTTTGAACTTTGACATTTCTATGCAGCCTGCGCCCGTTCTATAAACAGCCGTATCTTATCATGATCCTTCTTGCCCGGCGACATCTCCACGCCGCTGCTCACATCAACCGCATAGGGTCTGACAGCCCGGATGGCGGCCTCGACATTATCCGGGTTAAGGCCGCCGGCCAGGATAACCGGCCCGATCTTTCCGGCCTCTTTAGCCATAGTCCAATCAAAGGCCTGCCCGGTACCGCCGGCAAGCACGGGGTGATAAGTGTCTAAAAGAAAAGCGCTTACCTTGCCCCGGTACGGTTCCATACGTTCGATATCTTCTCTCTGACTTATGCGAAATGCCTTAATTACAGGACGGGCAAATCCTGCACAATACTCAGGAGATTCTGCCCCATGGAACTGCAAGACCGTCAACCGGCAAAAATCAGCTATCTCCTCTACCACGCCCTTTTCTTCATCCACAAAAACCCCGACCAAATGCACAAAGGGAGGCAGGGCATGAATGATCTTCCGGGCCCGTTCTTTCTCCACCCGGCGGGGACTTTTGGCAAATACCAGCCCTATGGCGTCTGCCCCAAGGGCCTGGGCCGCCAACGCATCCTCAATATTAGTGATACCACACACCTTTATCCTGATCACTTTTTCCTAACAGCTCCATAATCGTTTTTGCCCTGTCCGGGGCACGCATCAAGGTCTCGCCGATCAAGACCGCCTGTATTCCGGCCTCTTCCAGCCGGACAATGTCGGAACGGGTTTTGATCCCGCTCTCACTGACTATTATCTTCCCCGCCGGTATCTTGCGGCAAAGGTTAAAGGTGGCTTCCAGCGATACCGTAAAGTTTTTGAGATTCCGGTTATTGATCCCGATCACGCGGGCTCCGGTCTCCAGCACCCGATGGAGTTCACGCTCATCATGCACCTCAACCAGGGCCTCCATCCCCAGCCTATGCGTCAAATCAAGAAGCGCCTTCAGATCCCTGTCTCCCAGGATGACGGCGATAAGCAGGACGGCATCCGCCCCGTAGGCCCTGGCCTCATAGACCTGGTAGGGGTCTATGAGAAAATCCTTACGAAGCACGGGAAGCGAGACCGTCCGCCTGACCTGGGACAGGAAGGCGATGTCACCGGCAAAAAATTCCCTGTCCGTCAATACCGAAATGGCCGCTGCTCCGCCCATTTCATATTCCGTAGCGACAGACGACGGGTCTATATTTCCGGCTATCATGCCGGCAGAAGGTGACACCCGTTTTATCTCGGCAATAATATTTATTCCGCCGCCCGTAGTAAGGGCGCTGCTCAATGAACGCGGCGCTGCCACACGACCGATTTCCTGCATCAAGACAGGAATGGGTTCTTCCTCCTTGCGCCGGGCCACCTCAAGCCTCTTATGTCCAACGATTTTATCTAAAATCATAGTAATCAAGCCTTCAGCTTTCAGCGGTCAGCTATCAGCCTGGAGCCCTGCGACTTTGAGCGGTCAGCTTTCAGCTATCAGCCATGAGCTTTTCTATCTCCCATCTCATGCCGCTTTCCGGGAAAACGTGATGTATTCCTCAAGCTTTTTGCCTGCTGCACCGCTATCTATGAGTTCCTCGGCCACTCTTACGCCTTCGGACATGTCTCTCGCCTTGCCGCTGATAGCCAAGGCGGCAGCCGCATTAAGAACCACCATATCCCGGCAGGCCCCTTTTTCACCGGCAAAAATGGAACGCACAATCTGTGCGTTTTTTGCCGCATCGCCACCAATAATCTCCGCCGGAGCAGCCCTTTTGAGGCCAAAATCATCCGGCTGCACGACGTAATCGCGGACAGCGCCTCCTTTGAGTTCGCTTACCCGGGTAGGCCCAACTATACTCAGCTCGTCATACCCGCCTTCACCAAAGACCACCATAGCCGCCTTGCACCCCAGATTTTTCAGCACCGAGGCCAAGGTATTCGCCAGACTGCCATCATAGACCCCGAGGACCTGAACATTGGCCCCGGCCGGATTGGTCAGAGGCCCGAGAATGTTGAATATGGTACGCAGTCCTATCTCCCTTCGGGGAACGATGGCGTGTTTCATGGCTAGGTGTAATTTGGGAGCGAAAAGAAAGCCAAAACCAATCTTACCTATGCAGGCGGCCACGAGTGAAGGTGAAAGGTCTAAGTTGGCCCCGAGTGCCTCCAGGACATCGGCACTGCCACAACGGGATGAGACCGCGCGATTTCCATGTTTCGCCACTTTCACTCCCGATGCAGCTATTACAAAGGCAGCGGTTGTAGAAACATTGAAGGTATTAGAGGCGTCACCGCCGGTGCCGACGATATCCACCACTATCTCTGCCTCAACCTTAATCTGAGTGGCTTTTTCCCGCATTACGCGGGCTGCTCCGGTTATCTCCGCCACGGATTCACCCTTCATGCGGAGCGCCGTGATAAAGGCGCCTATCTGGGCCGGTGTACAACTACCGCTCATAATCTCTTCCATAACCGCCGTCATTTCCTCTTCGCTTAAGTCCTGACGATTAACTACCCGGGCCAGCGCTTCCTTGATCACAGTCATCTCCTCCCCCCGGACAGTCTTGTAAAATTCTTCAGGAGCCTCGGTCCCTCTCTGGTCAGGATTGATTCGGGGTGGAATTGTACCCCCTCTATGATAAGCTCTTTGTGCCGAAGACCCATGATTTCTCCCTCTTCGGTCCAGGCGGTTATCTCCAGACAATCGGGCAGGGACTCTTTCTCTACAATAAGCGAGTGATAGCGGGTGGCCTCAAAGGGCAGCGGCAGCCCCTCAAAAATCGTTTTACCATCGTGATAAATCAGGGAGGTCTTGCCATGCATTAGCCTTTCGGCGCGCTCTATGCGGCCGCCAAAGGCCGCGCCTATGGACTGATGCCCCAGGCAGACCCCGAGTATGGGCAGCCGGCCGGCAAAATGCCTGATAGCCGCCACGGAAATGCCCGCCTCTTCCGGGGAACACGGCCCGGGAGAGATGACCAGGTGTGAGGGAGAAAGTCCTTCAATCCCCTCGAGGCTGATCTTATCATTGCGTTCCACGGTCAGGTCTTCGCCCATCTCGCCAAAGGCCTGGACGAGATTATAAGTAAAGGAATCGTAATTATCGAGGACGAATATCATCGCCTATTCCAATCCCTTTTTTGCCCATTCGATAGCCCTCAGCATACCGCGCGCCTTGTTTACCGTCTCCTGATATTCCTTATCCGGATCGGAATCAGCTACGATCCCCGCCCCGGCCTGGACACTTATCCGTCCATTTTTAATGAGCAGCGTGCGGATGGCGATACACAGGTCCATGTTGCCGGAAAAGCTGAAATAACCAACCGCACCGGCGTACGGCCCGCGGCGGTCAGGCTCCAGTTCTTCAATGATCTCCATGGCCCGCACCTTTGGGGCGCCGCTTACCGTGCCGGCCGGAAACGTAGCGGAGAAAACGTCAAAGGCATCCTTGCCTTCTTTTAACAGGCCGCGCACATTGGAAACTATATGCATGACGTGTGAATACCGTTCAATAGCCATCAGTTCGTTTACTTCTACGCTGCCGTATCCGGCTACCCGGCCCACATCATTTCGCCCCAGGTCAACCAGCATTATATGCTCGGCCCGTTCCTTGGGATCGTTCAGGAGTTCTTGTTCCAGCCTGCGATCTTCCTCCTCGTTTGTCCCGCGGGGCCGCGTCCCGGCAATGGGCCGGACTTCTATTTTCCGGTTCTCCAGCCGTACCAGGACCTCCGGTGAAGAACCGATCAGATATTCGTCATCAAAACGGAGGTAAAAGAGGTACGGCGAGGGATTTATCTTACGCAACGCCCGATAAACCGAAAAGGGATCTCCTTGCCACGTCGTCTGAAAGCGCTGGGCCAACACCACCTGAATGATGTCTCCCGCCCGGATATACTCCTTGGCCTTTCCGACCATACGCTTAAAGTCCTCAGGCGGCATGTTGGCCGATACCGGAAGATCATCCTGAGGAATATCCTCCGGCTGCGAAACCGGTGCCCTGCGCAGTCTGTCAACAATGCCGTCTATTCCGGCTATGGCCTGATCATAAAGCGATTGCAGATCATCGCCTTCCTTGATGTGCACATTCGTTATGACCCTAAGAGACTGGTTGAAGGTGTCGTAGATGAGGATCTGGTCACAGATTACAAAGACCATATCGTAGAAACCGAGTACATCCGGATTTGTCTCCGGGATGGCCTCTACAAAACGCACGGTGTCATAACCTAGGTAACCCACGGCACCGCCAAAAAAACGGGGCAGCCCGTCAAATATCACGGGCTTGTAAGCCGACAAGACCTTTCGCAGGAACAGGATGGGGTTCCCGGTTTCAGCATGGACCTCACCGGCGGCGTCGAGTCGTTCCAATCTGTCGCCCCTGGCCCGGACTATGACCGAGGGGTTTAGGCCAATAAAGCTATACCGCCCCCATTTTTCCCCGCCCTCCATGCTCTCCAGGAGAAAGGAATATTTTCCCTCTTCCAGCTTACGGTAAATGGAAAGAGGGGTCTCCATATCCGCAAGGATGTCCCGATAGACCGGGATGAGATTCCCTTGCTGAGCGAGTTGCTTAAATTGTTCGAAGGTTGGTGAATACATTTCTTAGCTATCAGCTTTCAGCCTTCAGCTATGAGCCTCTCCTGGCCGATCGCTGACTGCTGAAAACTTATAAAATAAAAAACCGCAGGTCATTTTGAGATGACCCACGGTTTATTGAACGGCACGTATGTTAATAACCGGGAAGTGGGTACACCTCACCCTATATCAACCCACTCCACCACCAGCGTAAAATTATGCCGTCATAAATTTTCATATTAGGTTACGTTTACCAGACTCAAGACTGTGTGTCAATAAATAAAATATGGCACCCCGCGGCAAGCCGCGGGGGTTTCTGCAAAGGGTTTCGCTAACATGGCTGCTTCCTTCTTTTGTCCTGATCTCAAATTTCAAATTTGAAATTTCAAATCCTACGGCATTATCCTCAAAAGAGCAAGATACGAATGCTCCGTGGCCTTTCGTGCGGTAACCGAGCAAAACGTCCCTATGGCTGCGGCTACCAGGGGATTTAAGTTGAGGTTAAAGGCCCCGTTGATTATACCTTCAACGGCCGGGAGCAACGAGGCCTCCGCCAGGTCTCCAAATGAATCAAACCAGCCTATGAGCTTCTTCATGGAATCCGACTGATACTGCTGAACAAGCCTGGCGTAGCGGGGCCTGAGATCATACAGTGCGTCGCCGGTAGTTTCTACGACGATCCTGGTTATATCCCGGATATAACGTTCGGCATTGATCTGGTCACCGATTCCCCTTGCGTCCTCCAAATTGCGGACCTTAGGGAACTGAGGCCGCATAATCAGATCCCCGGATACGGTTTTGTATCCGTCCTGCGCAAAGAAATACTGATTAAGGCTCTCTGCATAATCTTCCATCTGAAGCCCTTCGAAGTTCTTCAGGACGGTGACAAACGATAAAACCAGACCTATTTCCATGTGGATGATACCACGCAAGACGTCGGGTGCTTTTTTCAACTGGTCAACCGTGACCAGCTCCCTGAAGTTGTCAACAAAGCCATCGAAACTTGTACTGTTGATAAGCTCCTTAAAATCATTTTGTAACTCCTTGGTAACGCCGGCGAGAAGGCTCCCCGCCCCCTTCAAGGCGTTTATTTCGTTTATAAGCAGGCAGAAGTCGGCTCTGATTGATACGGGAAAATCTTTACCCGACCCCAATTCCTCGTCCAAATTTCCTTTTATCAGCTCCGTACTTTTTTCCTTGACGATGTTGAAAAAACGATCCTGAAAATCAGCGAGCCCCTTGATACCGATCATCTCCTCTCCTCCTGCCTACGGCAGGCCGTAGGCCTGTTGTTTCCCGGTTACGGGAAAGATTAGATCCTGCGTCATCCGGAAGTGCGTCTTACGACATGAAACCACGTTGTTTCATCTGATTAATCTCTGCCAGCATACGCTGCGATAAGTTAACTGTCATATCAGAAATCTTATTGATCATCCCCAGACATTCATCTGGTGTTCCCTGACGTTGTGCCGTCAGCAGGTAGAGCGCAACATCTAGGCTGTCCCGTTCTTTCTTTATAGCATCCCACATCACTGGGAGTTCTTTATCTGCAAAGAAAGTCTTGAGGCGAATCGCATAAATCCGGAAATTCGTCTCCCATTTCATCACCGCCTCGTTGTAACTGCGAATCTCCTCGTCTCGTTGCCGTGTTGGCACTTGTTTTAGGTGACCAACCACCACGTCTTGAGAGTGTGTCAGAATCTCTGCAACAGACCCATTAATCTCCTCCAGGATTTTGTATTTCTGTTCCAGCTCCTTATCAAATTTGGCGCTCTCTGCCGTGAACCGCTGTTGGAAGAGCCAGTTCTTCTGCTGCCACTTAGAGGCTATATACTGGACGAGAAGCCCGCTGATTATGGCCCCTGCGATAAGAAGCCCGAAAGGTGAGTTGAGAAACTCCGCTAGTTTTTTCATCTTCTCACCGCCCCTCGAATTCGTCCTTATGGCAACGGATGGGCACGGTGTCCGTGGCGACGAAACAGATATTGCAGTTGTCGCATCTGGCAACCGAGCTCTCGCCCGTCTTGAACTTATTTGCCAGATCCGGCTCAAGCAGAAGCGGCCTCGCCATAGAGACGAAATCTGTCTTGCCCTCCCTGATAGCCGCCTCCATAAAGGCCTTTGATCTCATGCCCCCTACCGTAATAACAGGTAATGAGACCGCCTTCTTTACCCTGGCCGCAGTCTCCAGGTTATAGCCTTCCCTGAAGGGCGGCTGGATTCTGGAAAGCACCGGGGAGACCACGTGTCTTATGAGGGATTTGACCACCCTGCCCATCTTGCAGTACGGTCTCAAATACTTGAGGATGCCTTCGGTAGGAAATTGACCCCGTGCCATGTAGAAACTCTCCTCGTTGCTTCCGGCGCTGAGCTCGATGGCGTCGCAACAACCCGTGTCTTCCACCATTCTTGAAAAACGAACACATTCATCGGGTCTTATCCCGTCCCGGGCTTTTTCGAATGAGTTCAGTTTAATAAAGACCGGGTAGTCCCGGCCCACGGCATCCCGCACGGCCCGAAGGGTCTCGCCCACTATTCTAAACCTGTTCTCCAGGTGTCCTCCCCAGCGGTCGGTCCTTTTATTGGAATGCCTTGACAGGAAGGTGGACAGGAGATAGCCGTGCGCGGCGTGTATCTGAACGCCGTCATATCCGGCAGTCTTCGCCCTTCGGGCCGCCGCGGCGAAATTTTCGATGATCTCGGCGATTTCAGGTTCAGACAGTTCCCGGGGCACCTCTTTATAAAAACGGCTCGGGACAGACGAAGGCGACACCAGTGCGGCTTCGCCTGTTTCCGAGGATAGTGTCTGCCTTCCGCAATGGGCGATCTGAAGCACTATCTTCCCTTCGATGTCGTGTATATTGTTGACCATAGTCCTGTGCGCAGGTATCAGCTCGTCTGAGTCGATCATTGTCATGTGGTAGAGGGCGCTCTTGCCATTCTGCATTATACCTGCATAACCGGTAATAATTAGCCCGATGCCGCCTTCTATAAACCGCTTATAAAATTGAAATTGTCTCTCTGTCGGGGCGCCTCTTCTGTCCGCAAGTCCCTCATGAGAGGCAGAACGTATCATTCTGTTTTTTAATTCAAGCGATCCTATCCTGCCGGGGCTAAACAACACATCCATGCTTCCTCACGCTACCCCTCCATAATCTTTGACTTCCTTTTTAACCACAGACCGAAAAAGACCGAGGCTGTAATGAAGTAGCCCATGGCGCCAAGCCATGAAAAGAAGAAAGAAGGCGTGCCGAACGTTGCAGACTGCCTTGGGAAGGCGTGGTACTGGGCGTAAGTGCCTATGTAATACCAGGTAAACGGCCACAGAAAAAAGGGCAGCAGAGTTGCAATCACGCCGGCGACACACAGTCTTTTTACCGTCCGGTCTTTACCCTGCCTGTAAAGCCGGTGGGCAAGCATATAACTGGCGCACCCTATCACTACCATGGCCATGTAAAAGCCTACATAAAAGAGCGAAACAGAGGGATTTCCGGCAGGTTTTTCCATCCATTCCCACCGGTACATACATTCCCAGGCCGGCCAGCAGATGAGGAGAAAAATTCCCGCGGGAGCAAACAGGAGGGCGAAATATGCGGCCATAGGCCCCATCAGCCTGTGCATGAAAAGGCGTTTCTCCCTTTTGAGATATCCCCTGCTCAAAAAGGCGAAAATCTGGCCCGCTGCAAATGCCCCCGGCAAATCCACTTGCACCATAACGCCTCTCTCTGTACCGGATTCTCCTTTGCTATGACAGTAAGCGTCCCGGCCAAGGACAAGAATAGCGGTCCTCTTAACCCATTATTCAGACAAAATAATACATGACGTCCCCGGGACAGGAATATTACCGGTTATTTTCAGAAAGGCAAAAAAGGCCTCCGGCCACTTGCTTTGAAAGGCAAATAGCCTCCCCATTATTCCATGTAGAATTACACGGCTTCGAGTATCCGGTACTATCTCCGGATATTTTTCGGCTAGTCTCAGAGCGACAGCGGCGGCGGCGAGGTAGCCTCTATCCGCAAACAGCACGTCATCCAATATTTCTCCGGTCTCAAAAGAAAAACATGACTGCCCGAGGCTGAGGGCCGCAACGCAAAATAACCTGAGGCTGTCCCGGTCTCTATCAGAAAGCGGGGCAGGAGTAAGTAGGGCTGCCTGAGCTTCATCTTTAAATCTTCTTATAATCTCCAGCCAATGCCTTTTGGCCTCCCGGAGGTTACCCTTTAAACGCCATAGCTCAGCTTTACAGGAAAGTATATCTTCATGATTAGCGCCAGCCTTATCTGTTGCCTTAAGGTGCTCTTCAGCCCTGGACATAAGTGTGTCCGGCGAATACTCCAAATCACTTGGGCCTGATTTGAAGTATTCGTAGAGCTCCAGAAAGGCTCCAGCCAGAGCAATATGATCAACAGCAGCGAGTAAATCATACTCCGGTTCTTGTAGCCTTGGCGTTGCCGGGGATGGCTCTGAACTATCAGCCCGGCCGGTCTTACCCTTTTCCTTTTTCTCAATCTCATCGGCCAGATGGAGAAATCTGTATGCGGCTGTAATCCCTTGTCCAGATCCGGTATTCTTCAGCACTTCAACGGCGGTATTGGCCATGATTCTGGCGTCTTCCGTACGTCCAGCCCTAAGGCACAAGTCAGCATAGCGCAGGAGCAGTCGCCCCAGTTCTTCCAGATCCATTTTATATCTCCACAATTCTCAGGCTGTATTGTCAAAAGATTAACCACAGAGGACACAGAGAAAATAAAAATATCAACAAGTTATAACAGCTTTTGGCTTCTCCCCTCTGTGATCTCCTAATTTTCTCGTATTTTGCCCAAAAACGTCTGAGGAATTGCCCCACTAATAACAGTTCAAGCAGCTTAAACCGTTCAAACGGTTGGAACCGTCTCTTCTCGGTGCGCTCTGTGGTTTCTTTTTTATAAGACTTTTGACATTACTCTCAGGCCTTGAATTCTCCGGTATCCACCCATTCCTTCTTAAGAATAGACCAAAAGTCCTCGGCCAGTCCTCTAAGTACGTATTCATACGGCAGCCAGCCATAGCCTCCATCTCCCCAGCCTGTGCCCCACGAGTTCCGAATGAGAAGGGCGCCGGTAGTCTCGACCCCGCATTTACCCGTATTTTTAATCTTCACCTTATCATCGTAACCAACGCCTACAATAGCGTGGCCGCCTTCTATCCTTTCTCCCCGGCAGGGAAAAGGGATTTTACCTGTTTTGTCCGCCTGATCGATGGAGCTATAGACTGTGAACCCGAACATAGAGGGATGACCTACGGCCAGGTAAGTTTTTATTCGATCAAGCAGGACATCTCCCGGGGTCCCGGGTGGATCATGGCGGTAGTACTGGATGGTCTGATAGTTTTGGGCAAAGGCATAACAGAAGGCCGGCGGCTCTTTGTCAAAATCGGCAAGGGCGTAAGGCCAGTACTCTTCAGGCGGTACGCCAAAAAGGACCAAGGCGCCCATAGTGCTCCGCAAAAACGCCCCGGTATCCCCGGTCCAGTGGAGGAAATTGCGGGTGACCTTGTAAAGAAATAACCGGGAGGCATCGATATGCCTTCCAAGAGCGCGCCGCTCGTAATATTCTACAATCCCTACACCCGCATGGGCCGTGCATGACCCGAGGGATCCCTGATCCTCAATGGATGAGCACCACGGCCTTAGATCGACCGCGGTGGGCTGCTTCACCCTGGCCTTCAGTACGCCGGTGGGCGCCAGCACCTTGCTGATCTCTTTCTGCTCCTGAGTGTAATCCCTGAAATCGGGATAGTCAGGTAGCCACCCCAGAGCTGATTTATCAAATTTACTCATACCGTTCCCTCCTTATGGAACAATGCGTTTAAATATTGCTATTTCATGAGGCTGCAGGTCGGTGTGGACTATATGCCGCCCGTTTACCTCGGTTATCTTTACTTTTGACCGCGCGTCCAGAAGGTTGACCATTTCTTTACCGATGGGAGAAAGGCTGCTATCTATGGTTATAAAGTCACTCCTTGGCTCCATATCCAGATTCATGGTCACAAGTATCTCGGTGCTGTCGAGAATACGGGAATAGGCCAAGGTAGAACGGCCGTCGATAGGATAGCCGAAATCGACGCCGTTTCCTGATATCTCCCGGAAGTATTGTCTTCCATAACGCAGGGCGGGCTCTTCCCCTCTCATCTCTGCGATACGGGATATATCTTTATAGATGGGGTTATCCGGGTTAAAGAAATGATGCCTTGTAGTATTGAAGGCCCCCCAGCGGCCGCCGAACATACATTCACGTATGTGCTTATCATGGTCACCTCCGCCGTCGAACCCCTGCTCTGTCCCATAATAGAGGCAGGGGATGCCGATGCTTGTGAGCAGGTAACCTATGGCCAGAACGGCCTGTCTCCGGAGGGGATCGTTATGGAGAAATCTGGCCCTTGGCGAACGGCCAATCTGATCGTGGTTATCAATAAAAGTCACAAAATATTCGCCGGCCCGGCCGTGGTCGCTATATAATTCCCGGAATCCTTCATATCTTTTCCTGAGTTCAGCCGGATTTGTAAATCCCTTTATCACCCCTTCCAGTATCCCCCACAAGGGAAAATCAAGGGCGGCGTCCAGGGAAGGAAAACGTTCATTGGTGCCCGGGATGCGGGCATTTCTGCCGATATACTGGTCGATAAAACGGTCGTCTCCGATGATCTCTCCAAAGAGCAGGAAATTCTTTTTGCCGATGCTCTGGGCATATTCTCTTATGGCCGCGCAGAATAGAGCGGTGCTTGACTCTTCCAGGTGCTTTACCGCATCCAGACGGTAGCCATCCACATCGGTGACGGCAATCCAGTACTTATGTATGTCGATGAGGGCTCGCAGTACTTCACGGCTTGAGGTATCAAGCTCTTTCAGAGAACAGAAGTCACCGTCCCTCGCCTCCGGGAATGTGTCCCAGTTTCGTATCTCGCCCTTTCGCCTGTACCACTCGGAATTCTGGAACTCTACCGGCCAGACCGCATCATCCGGCCACTCGATACCTGAACCATGGGTAACTTCCCGCCAGAAACCAAAGGGAAATCTCTGCCCCCCACAGTAGTCGTAGCGGTAGCCTCCCGGATAGGCCCAGTTGTCGCCGGTATGGTTCAGGACTATATCGAGAATTACATACATCCCCATCTTGTGGGCTTTTTTTACCAGGGTCTGTAAGTCTTTAACCGACCCAAAGCGCGGGTCAATATCGAGGAAATCCTGGATGCCATAGCCGTGGTAGGTGTTAAGCTCACTCCGGTTTTTAAATATAGGGCTTAACCACACGGCCGTACAGCCCAGGCCTTTTATATAGTCGAGTCTCTCAGCAATACCTTTCAGCGTCCCGCCCTGCCATTTTTCGCCCTCTTCATCATTTCTGCCGGCGGGAGTTGAGCCGGGTACGTATGGAGGGATATCACCTTCCCCGCTGTTAAATCGGTCCACCAGGAGAAAATAGACGAACTGGTCCCGCCAGTCTGAAGGAGAGGGGAAGACCCGGCTAACCGGTTTGAATCTTATTTCGGAAAGGCTTTTGGGCTTATCGGACATTTTTATTCACCATATTTTATGAATTAGTAAAAAAGCCATTCACCGCTGAGCGCGCAACGCCCGCAGAGAAAAACTTTAAACCATTCCATATGTTATCTCAGCGTTCTCTGTGACCTTTGCGGTAAAATTTTACTTTTCCCCAGGCCATTTAAAATATGAGGGGTTGCCGGTCTCGCGCCGCATAACAATATCTTCAAGCGATTCCGGCAACCCCATAATCATAGGTTTTTAATCCCCCAGTGGAAGCGGGGTCAGCTTTTCAAATACCTTGCCCTCCTGGGTGATATAGAGAGTGACTCTGTCCAACATAACCTCCCACAAGGGCATAAACCGGCTCTGGGTCTGCTCCGAAGGCTGAAACATAAGCTGGGCCTGAATCCTCATCCTCGTGTCTTTACAGGCGCACAGATAGTTCCGGGCAATCCGTATGGCCTCATCCCTGGATAGGTACTTGATAGGTCTTTGAAAGACACCTACCTCCTGGAAACTTCCGTCATAAGCATTTACAAGGACCGCCCCCTGACTGAGTTTCCCTTCACTATAGCCGAGGGGGACCAGGAAATACCCCTTGCGTTTTGGATTCACCAGGAGCGGCTGAAGGACCTTGGTCTGCCGCAGTACGGCATAGGGCGACCTCTTTTCCAGGCGAAGTTCCTTGAACCACTTCATGGCATACTCTTTGGCGGCGCCCTCAGAGATTATACGCCCTTCTTCCACCTGCCTGGGCGCCTTGGCTACACCCTCTTTGGCGGGCGGTTCAATTACGGCGACATAGTTGCCGTTCCACTTACTGGCCGCGATATTGCCCGGCGTATACCAGTAATTGCCGTACCAGTTGGCGCCGGTCATTAAGGATCGTACGCCGCCGGATGTGGCCGCCGGGCAAGGAGGATTCCATGGATCGACGATCTCAATCGACTGGAGATTTATTGTAGCGTTTGTAGTAGGGTCCACATCTGTTGTGAAGCCGTCGATCATCACCCAATGCTGAAATCCATAGACCAATACGGCCGTCGGGAACTGTCGTCTGGTCATCCAATAGGCGACAGAGTACATCAGCGACTGGGCGTTGGAGTTGGCATAGATATTCCAACTCACCCCGGGGTCCCCGCCAAGTTCCATAAGGGTATCTCTGAGCCCATCAGGGTCTGTGGCCCAGTTTACCGCCAGGTCATCCCTGTGGGCCTGAATCCTGTTCCAGACATGCGTTTGCGTAAACGGATGTTCGGTTCCGCCCGGATATCCTTCCAGGATCATCTGTGTGGTGGCAGCACCACACCAGATATTAGTTTCCTGACAGTATGAAGGTACAGTATTGGGGGTTTCCAGGTATACATCGTGCTGGGCAAAAACACTGCCGGCCATTGCCAGTACCATTAATCCAATGAACACCAGACTTCTTAAAAACTTTAACTTGTGCATGTTTGTTACCTCCTCCTTATTGAAATTTTCCGGATATTATGTCTCATCGCCTGACTCCGGAGCCAAGGCGAAGGCGGCCTCCGCACTTTACGACATAACTTTTTAAAATAGTTGAGCAGCCTCTCCGATGTTACCTGTCCAGACAATGCTGAAAGTGCATGGCGTCCGGTTTTGACCATCTTCCGCCCCAAATGAAACCCACATCCTCAAAGCAGGCAGCGAACTCTTTCGACATTTCGAAGTCTCTTTGTCCAAAGGCATTCCAGGCGGCCCTGGCTCCCTCTTTTGAGAAACATATAGCCACCTTTTGACGGAATTTAATACAGCAGCTTAAACCGGTTAAACCGTTTGAACTGCTTAACAGGCTCTATTACTTTTTTACAGGGGCAGGCGCCTCATGGGTCTTTAGAAGATCGGTAATCAGACAGTCCATGCGTGGCCTGTCTCTCGGGCTCAGGTAGTTTTCCGGAAAGATTATTATCTTTATCCTGGCCTTATTTTCTTCCGGCCTTGCCTCCGCTAACACCACCGAATATCTCATGGCGTTTATACTGCTATTATCCACATAGGGCATATCAAAGTATGTCACTTCGAATCCGTCTTCATCTTCCGGTAATGTTCTTATGCGAATACGGTCTTCGCTTACCCCTAATAATTCCAATTGCAGCGGGCCGGCTGGAGTAACCTTACCTTTCTCAAGCCAACCCGGCTCCTCCCATACCTCGCCCCCGCTTCCTTCCAATTCCGCAATCTGGCGGCCAATCGTATCCTTGGCTACCCTCCGGAGTTCCATCCTGTGCAGGCTTGAGGTCAGTTTTCTGTCCAAGTGTTCAAAGAGGGGCTTGACGTTCAGGTATTCCTGAAAATTGAGGGCAATAAGTTTTAAAAATAGGAGTTGGGCCTCTTCGTCTTTTTTTTCAAAATAATGATTCATGAGCTGTTCAAACATCTTGGCCCTCAGGTTGGACTCCGAGGCCTCCCGGTTGCTCATAGTTTGTACAAAAAGCTGGGATTTCCGGTTGATCTCGGCCTCTCTTTCCCGGCTATTGTTTGCCCAGATGCCGTAGAGGGTAATAGCCCCGGAAATGACGGCTATGCCGATTCCCTTTATAACGATATCTGCCTTGTCCCAGGCATCTTTTCTTTTGTCATTTGTCTTATTACTTTGTTCCTGTGACATAGCCTTGCCTTCGCCTACCAATCAACCTGAAATCTCCACCTGCCGGGTATTTCAACTGCAAATGTCTGTTCGTTGCCTTTCTCAAATATAGTCAGTCCATATCTTCCATTGGGTGCGTCTAAGGTAAAAATTCCCCTGCCGTTGGTAAATGTGGTCTTGGGTTCGCGGCCAACCAGGCTGATCCTCACGTATTTTTTAAGGTCTCCCTTCCGGCCAATGACCGTCCCTTCCAGCTTACCGGCCTGAACTGTGGATGGGAGGAAAAACACCAAGGCGAGAAACAGAACAGTGACCCGGGATATTTTTCTGATTTCGTTGAGGGGGGCGGCCTCGGTTACTGCTGCACTCGTTCCGTTTGGCATTTTTAACCTCCTCGGACCTAAGCCCTTTTTATGTTTTTAAGCCTCGCTCAGTTTCGAAGAAAAACAGTTTATCCGGAAGGAACGGGCCAACCCTTCTCTCAGTCGCCGACCCAAGCTTAACAGGGAGTATATATGTGAGATTTGGTTTTTTAGAGGGCTGCGGGCTTCCATCCATGGAAATCCTCGTTTGTTAAAGAATAGATTTAGTTGCGCATTTTTTAATTAAAGACTATGAATTTGCATTCAGTTTGTCAAGAAAAATAAAAGTTATTTTTCGCACAGGTCATGCTAACCTTTATCAGGCGGCTGATAGCGATCTATACTGCAACGGTCGCTGTGGGATGCTGAAAATAGAATTTCTGTTGACAAGGACCACGCAGATTTGCAATCATAAAATTAAGATAAAAACCTATTTCCGACGGAGGCTTGCCATGGGTATTTATGTGATGCTTAGCAGTTTAACCGGTGAAGGTAGAGAGACCCTCAAAAAACATCCGGAACGAATCAAAGAGGTAAACAAGGAAGTGGAGGCCATGGGCGTAAAAATATTGGCTCAGTATGCCGTGCTCGGCCCCTATGACTTTGTCAATATCTTGGAAGCGCCGGATAATACCACGGTCACCAGGGTTTCCGTGGAGCTTGGGGCTCGGGGCACCATGCAAGGCATGACCTTAGCGGCAATCCCGATTGATGAGTTTATCAAGTCACTGAAGGGTTAAAGGATAAGGTTGATGAACTCGTAAAAAATCAAAGCATGGACGGCACAGTAAAAAGCTCCAGTTGTAAGGCGCGCAAATCCTATTATCAGTTGACCGTTGTCCGTCAACAAACCATGCACTTACGGTGAACGGTAAACAGTGAACGGTGAACTATTTCCATAGCTACGCCGCAGTGACGAAGGATGCCGCGCAACGCAGCAAATGGACTTTTTACGAAGCCGTCATAGAGGCACGTCTATACATCGTGGACGAGCACGCCTTTTTCTTTTATCCATATCTCTAGTGCCGCCAGCGCCCTTTCGGCGTAGACCTCTCCACGCTTTTTCTTGGGAATTTTTCCGGAGAGCGGGAGGAAGAGGCCGAAGTTGACATTCATAGGCTGGAATGATTCGGGTTTGCTTTCGGTTATGTGGTTTATTAGCGCCCCGTGGGCTGTAGCATCCGGTGGCGCAATCATTTCCTTACCACCGGCCAGGAGGGCGGCGTTTATCCCGGCTATCAATCCCATGGCAGTAGATTCCACATAGCCTTCCACCCCGGATATCTGACCGGCCAGAAAGATATTTTTATTTTTTTGTAATTGGAGGGTCTTGGCAATAACCACAGGCGCCTTGACAAAGGTGTTGCGGTGGATGCTGCCCAGACGGGCAAACTCTGCCTTTTCTAAGCCGGGTATCATACGGAAGATGCGTTCCTGTTCCGGCCATTTGAGTTTGGTCTGGAACCCAACCATGTTGTAAAGCGTCCCGGCCACATTTTCCTGTCTTAACTGCACCACGGCGTAGGCCTCTTTTCCTGCACGCGGGTCTCTTAATCCCACCGGTTTCATGGGACCGAAACGAAGGGTCTCATCCCCCCGTTCGGCCATGACCTCGATGGGCAGGCACCCCTCAAAATAGACCGGCTTTTCAAACGGTTTCAGAGGCACTTTGTCGGCCTCCTTTAATGCCCGGATAAAATCCTCGTATTGTTTCTCATCCATAGGGCAGTTCAGATAATCTCCCTCGCCCTCTGCATAACGTGAGGCCTTGAAGGCCACATTGAAGTCGATAGAGTCCTTGAAGATAATGGGGGCTATGGCGTCGTAGAAATACAGGTAATTTTCGCCGATCAGTTCTCCCAATCTTTTAGATAGCCCCTCCGAGGTCAAGGGGCCGGTAGCAATAATGGTTAGGCCTTCTTCCGGAATTTCCGTGACCTCTTCGCGCACTATGGTTATCAAGGGATGTTCAGCTATTTTTTTTGTTATGTAAGAAGAAAAGCGCTCCCGGTCAACGGCCAGCGCTTTCCCAGCCGGGACTTTGGTATTATCCGCCGCCTCCATAACGAGAGAACCCATGCGGCGCATCTCTTCCTTGAGCAGGCCCACGGCAGAATCCAGGGCATCGGACCGGAGTGAGTTGCTGCAAACCAGTTCAGCCAGATTTTGAGATTGGTGGGCGGGCGAGAATCTGACCGGTTTCATCTCATGAAGAGTAACCCGGATGCCTCTTTTAGCAATCTGATAGGCGGCTTCGCTTCCGGCCAGTCCGCCGCCGATAATATTAATCGTTTTGTGGCCTGACATAATTATATTGAAAATACCAGGGAGCATAGACACCGTCAACCTAAAACAAAATCACGTAGGACAGACCGATAGCCAGCGGCACAGTCAGGTTGTCATCAATTGGGGAGGGGAAAAGCTCGGCCAGAGTCCCAGCCAGGGCGGGTATAAAATGTTTTAAGGGCTCACGGCCAAAATATACTGCCAGAATTATCCATGCTGAAATTAAGAAGGCCGCGCTCCCCTCTACAGTCTTATTCCCTATCCTGTGTCTCCCTAAACGCTGACCGGCTAGGGCGGCCGCGGCATCCGACAAGGTTTGCACTGCCAGCGCCGCAATAGCGATCTGTTTTGGAAAAAGGATGATAGTCAGGCCGGAACCAGCGAGATAGTAGAGACTGGCCGCAGGTCTGCTATATTCCCTGTCGCGTAATAGATTTTTGGCGACCCGCAGGTATATCCTTCCCAGCCATTTTATTCTGAGCCTGGCCACGTCAATGATTATGAAGGCGGCTGCCATCGGAAAAAAGAGGTACAAAAAGATATTTTCCGGAAGATACATGTAGGCCAATGGGATGCACAGGCCGCAAAGATGAAAGGCCTTCCTCCAGTATTCGACCGTTGCTATCGGAGATTGCCCGCTTTGCATGATTAAGACGTTGCCTTTGGGTAATTACTCAGGTTGTTAGGTTCACGGTTCACGGTTGGCTACTTTGCGCTTTTCATATTTTAACCTTGAACCGTGGAACTTTGAACCTTAGTAGCTGCGTCTTTTGAATCTCTTTATTCGCCGTATCAAGGGCCATATTAAGAGAAAAAATGCACATTGCCCGAATATTCTTATAAATTCAATTAATAAGGTCGATAGATAATTACATAAAACCTCGTTAAAAGAAAGTGAGAAAGACCAAAGGACATGCTGAACGGATCGCTTGCCGAAATAAGAAAAAAATCCTGGATTAATAATAAAGAGTTCATAGATGATCTTTATACACCAGAGATCAATCCAGAAATCGATTTTAATAACTTCAGACCTGCATCTGCTCTGGGGGCTGATACATACGAGGTCTTATTCGCACATATCCCCGAGCAGGTCGTCGTGTTAGATCGCAAAGGTAATATCGTCGAAGTCAGCCCTTCTGTGTGCATAGAGCTTGGCTACTCACAGGATGAGATACTAGGTATGCGGTATCGTGATATTGCTGCTTCAGGAGTAGCAAAAACACCTGCCCGCCTTTTTACGAAGGATATAAATGACCAGCCGGTTACCTTTAAAACAGCTTATGTCTGTAAAAATGGCGCGGCAAAACCTGTAGAGGTAAGTTGCCGTGCCATATACTGCCATTCAAAGAAATTCTTCCTGACAGTTGCCAGGGGCATTACAGAGCAACAGAAAAAAGAGCCCGGGGTTGAAAAGGCCTATGCAGAAATTCAAACTCTCGAGCAAATGAGGAATCAATACCTGGCCGGCATCGTTCATGATTTGAAGACACCCTTGACGGCGGTCAAAGGCTTTGTCGATATGATGTTGAGTGAGAAAGCAGGTCCGCTTACGGCCAAGCAGGACAAATTCCTGCGGAGTTGTTCCATGGCCATTAGTCGTGAGGCTGAGCTGGTAGAATGCCTTGAGAATTATTCCCGGGCAAAGGCTGGAAAGCCGGTTATAAATAAAGGAGAGGTGGATATCAGCGATGTTTTAAGGAAGAGCCTGGCCTGGCTGGAACCCCTCGCCGAACTCAAGAATATAATTATGGAAACAGAGATAGAACACGGCCCCATGATTATACAGGGCGACGCACATCAGTTGAGCAGGGTGTTTAATAACCTTTTTTCCAATGCCGTAAAGTACAACCAGCTTGGAGGCAGCGTTAAAATTGAGGCCAGGGCCTATGGTCTGGAAAAGGTGTGTATTTCAGTTAAAGATACGGGTATTGGCATCCCGTCTGAAGAACAGGGAAAGGTCTTTGAGCGATATTACCGGGCCAAATCTTCGCATTCAACTAAGGCCCCGGGAATGGGAATCGGACTCGCGGTAGTCAGGGAAATCATCCAGCTCCACGGAGGTGAAATTTTCGTAGATAGTGAACCAGGCCGTGGATCCACCTTCTATGCTATTTTCAAGCTCCTGCCACCCCCACAATAGCTAACCTTTTTAACCCGATAGCGCCTCTTGCAAAACTTTTGTAACCGGCCTTCTCGTCATTCCGGCGAAAGCCGGAATCCAGTAATTTCAAGCGAATCAGGATACTCCTGGACACCGGTTTTCACCGGTGTGACGACTTTTGCAGGAGCCTCTATAATGACATCATTGTATCTCTTCTTCGTAGATTCCACATCTCGGCGACCTTTTCCCGCCATGTCATTGCATTATTCATAAGCAGATGTTATCTATTGGGCTGTCAGCATTCAGCCATCAGCAGTCAGTAAAATAAAAGAGCTGGATGATCCGATCTGGCGGGTCCTGCAATAGGTCATGACGGACTGATAGCCGAATCCTCACAGTGCTGACAGAAAATAATAGAAAGAAGGATACCAGATGAAACTGGCTATAATTGGCCTACCCGGTTCCGGTAAAACCACACTCTTTAATGCCCTGACCAGGGGACACGCGGCGATATCTGCGGGAGGACGATCCAGGGAAGCTAATATTGGTGTGGTAAAGGTGCCGGATGGCCGTGTGGACCTGCTTTCCACTATGTATGAGCCTCAAAAGACTATCTATGCCAACGTTGAGTATGCGGATGTAGGCGGCCTTGATAGCTCCGGCGAAAAAGACAACCCCCTTGACGAAAAACTGTGGACTCTTGTGCGGCCGGCAGATGCCATCGTGCTTGTAGCCCGTAACTTTGAGACAGGCGGTATTGCGCCTGCGGCCCGGTCTGATATAGGGAAGGTAGAATCCGAACTTATACTGGCTGACCTTATCGTGGTAGAAAAGAGGCTTGCCAGGATAGAAGAAGATAAAAAAAGGGGACGGAAGATAGACGAAGAAGAGCATAATCTACTTTCCATGTGTCTTACTGCACTGGAAGAGGAAAAACCTCTGCGCTCCCTCAGTGAGGCAGTGTCTTCACCCCTCCTCAAAGGATTTGCCTTCCTTTCGGCAAAACCAATCTTGTGGATTATCAATAACGGGGAGAAATATACAAAGGTGGAGGGTTACGAAGCGCCGCCCAACACCATGGTCGCCGAGGTCTGCGGCCAGCTCGAGATGGAGCTTGCGCAGTTAAGCCCGGAGGAGTCCGAAGTTTTCCGCGGCGGTCTGGAGGTGGATGCCGAACCGGCCTTGCAAAGAATTATACGTTACTCCTATGCCCTTTTGGGACTTATTTCTTTCTTTACCGTAGGAAAGGATGAGGTGCGCGCCTGGACAATTACGAAAGGCACGCCTGCCCGGAAGGCGGCGGGCGTGATACATTCCGATATAGAGAAGGGATTTATCCGGGCCGAGGTCCTGGCGTATGATGATCTTGTAGAACACGGTTCCTATGCCCAGGCCCAAAAGAAGGGACTGGCTCGACTGGAGGGCCGTGACTACATCGTCCAGGATGGCGACATAATAAACTTCCGGTTTAATGTATAGGACGATCGGGTAGTATCAATTAGTCAGCGGGCATAAGCCCGGAGCCTTTTTAATTGACAGCCACAACAGAAGGGTGTTAATAATAGGTTAATACGTTATTATTCAGATCTCTCGGAGGATTTTCTTTCATGTTCGGGTTAGGGATGCCGGAGCTTTTGATTATTCTGGTTATTGTTGTGATTATCTTCGGCGCGAGTAAATTGCCGCAGATAGGGAGTGGTATCGGTAAGGGCATACGAAACTTTCGCAAGAATATCCGGGGGGAGGAAGAGACCCCGTCCGACCAGTCTAAAATAGAGGGAAAAAACAAGCCCGGTTCCGATGATTAGGTGGCTCCAGCGGCGAGGAGGCTAGGTATGTTTGGCTTAGGGACGCAAGAGCTTATAATTATTTTGATCGTCGCTTTTTTTATCTTCGGGGCCAAAAGACTTCCGGAAATTGGCCGGGACCTGGGGAAAGGGATTCGTTCCTTTAAAAAAGGCCTGAATGATATCGAAGAAGATAGCAAAGGGCTTCTCTCTGAACAGACAGATAATAAGACAAAACAAGATACAACTGCGGTGAGGGACCAGAATCCCCTGGAAAGGGCCGTGGGCGATCTCCCCGGAGTGAAGGAAGCACGTGAAGTAAAGGAGAGTATTGACAAATTAAAGGCTTAAACTTCGGTTCATGGATTCCAACCCCCACTTTATACCCGCCATCCTGGTTTTTCGTAACTATTCAGCCACAGATTCACACAGATGAACGCAGATAGGTTTAAATACAAAAAAATCACAGATATTATTTTTAGAAGTTTTGAGGCAGAAAACCAGGATTCATAAAGATTTGTATATGATAATAAAAGAAAAAATATCAGTGATGATCGGCGTAGATCGGCGGCTGAGTAGTTACGGTTTTTCTAATAAAACAACTCGAACGTCGAGCGTTAAAGGCTGACCGCTGATGGCTGAAAGCCGACAGCTCAAGAGATAATATGAAGGCCATGATTCTGGCAGCCGGGTTTGGTACACGCTTAAAGCCGCTCACTCTCCTTAAGCCCAAGCCCCTTTTCCCGGTCCTCAATAAACCTCTTCTGGCAATAATAATTGAGCAGCTCCGGCGTGCCGGGGTGACTGAGATAGCGGTCAATACCCATCACCTGGGCGATCAGATTGCGGCATTCCTTGAAAAATATAATCTCTCGGGAATTACTGCCCACGTCCTTCACGAGAATGTTATCATGGGTACAGGCGGCGGAATCAGAAATGCCAAACGTTTTTTAGATGACGCACCCTTCCTGGTAATCAATGGGGATATATTTACTACCATAGACTTAAGGGCGGTCTATAGTTTCCATATCGCTTCAGGCAATACGGCGACCATGTCGCTCCACCACTACCCGAAATACAACAGTGTCCTGGTTGACGACCGGGATTATATAAAGGGCTTTAGCTCTCGTCCGGACGGCCGGATGGCCTTTACCGGCATCCATGTGATAAATCCGGATGTCCTTTCTCTTATCCCCGAAGGGGTCTATTATGATATACTGGATGCCTATCGCGCCCTTATCTCAAAGGGCGCAAAGCTGGGCGCCTTCAGGGTTAGCGGCCACTATTGGACGGACATCGGGACGACAGAGGCCTATCTGTCGCTCCATGGCGATTTATTAAGCGGCCGGGTGAAAGGGATAGATGACCTTCTGCCGTGTGACTCTCCCTTTTGTCTGGGGGAGGATGTCTCCATAGCCGAAGGCGTGGAGTTTACAGATTGGGTCTCCCTGGGCGACCGGGTCTCTGTGGAGCCTTATACACACCTGACGCAGTCCGTAGTCTGGGAGGGGGCCCAAATAAAGGCCAACAGCCGGATCGTCAATACCGTGGTACACGGCGTCTTTCCACAGGATTAAGCGGTGTTACAGGATATTATAAAACCTTATCTTTCTCTGATTACGAACGAAGGGGTAGCGCCGGACCTTATAATGCTCACCGGCGACGGTTCTAACCGCCCTTTTTATCGTATCTCCGGGTCTAAAGGATCGCTCATAGTTGTCCTGCCTGAGAGTAAAGACCCCCTGCACCTTAAGGAAAGCGAGGCCTATCATTACATAGGCCGGCATCTGGCCGCAAAGGGTATCCCCACACCGGTTATCTACGGTTATGACCGGACCACCGGGGCCATCATCATGGAAGACCTGGGGGATGCGCATCTTGAGCGAGCCGTCAGGGAAGAAAACAATACCGGAGCGACGGAAAGGTGGTATCTGGAGGCCGTGGATATCCTGGTGAACATGCAAGTAAGAGGGGCCGAGGGGTTTGATACCCGGTATTGTTTTGATACGCCTGTTTATGACCGAAGGCTTATGTTGGAACGGGAGTCCGGCTATTTCCTGCAGGCCTTCTTACAGGGCTACCTGGGGCTGGAGATCACACGGGATGAACTGGCCCCGGATTTTGAAAGGCTGGCTGACCTGGCCGGTGAACAACACCCTACCCTCTTTCTCCATCGTGATTTCCAGTCAAGGAATCTCATGGTCTATAAGGGGCGGCTGCGGTTAATAGACTTTCAGGGCGGACGCCTCGGCCCCCCGGCCTATGACCTGGCCTCTCTTCTCTTTGATCCCTACGTTGACCTGCCGGATGATATGAGAGAGTCATTGTTTGAGACCTATCTTCGCAGGATGAAAATCCAGCAGCGGATTAATGAAGAAGACTTCCGGCATCATTTCTGGTATATAGCCCTGCAACGGGCCCTGCAGGTGCTGGGGGCCTTTGGTTTCCTGACCCGGGTAAAGAAAAAATCCTTTTTCGAGCCGTATATCCCGGTGGCGGTAAAGAACTTGAAAAATATCCTGGACCGGGAGATATTTGTTTCTTTCCAGAAACTACGCCAGGTAGTAAATCATATCTAATGAGGTATTCATGCCTTTTCTAGTGGCTATTGTAGGCCGGCCAAATACCGGTAAATCAACCTTTTTTAACCGCCTGACGCACAGCCGGAGGGCTATCGTTGACTCCACACCGGGGGTGACGAGAGATCGGAATTACGGTGAGGTTACCTGGGAAGGAAAACAGTTTGTCCTGGTTGACACGGGCGGATTCGAACCGGCCGGAGATGATAAACTGGTCTCAAGGATGCAGGAGCAGACCACCATGGCCATGGAAGAGGCCGATGCCATTATCTTTCTCATGGACGGACGGGAGGAACTTACGGCTACCGATTATGAAGCCGTCGATCGCCTGCGGAAGATAGAAAAGCCGGTGTTCTACGTGGCAAACAAGATAGACAGTCTGGAAAAGGAGGACCTCCTCTTAGATTTTTACCAGCTCGGCGTGGATCACATTTATGGGGTTTCGGCTGAACATGGTTATGGCATCAGGGATTTTTTGGATGAGCTTGTTGCTCACATTCCTACGGAGAGCGCTGCAGATGCCGGGCCGGAAGTTATACGGATGGCCATACTGGGGCGGCCGAACGTGGGCAAATCTTCGCTGGTTAACAGGTTGCTGGGCGAAGAAAGGATGCTGGTGACCGAGGTGGCCGGTACCACGCGTGATTCCGTGGACACTATCCTGGAAAGGGGTGGGACAAAATACCGACTGATCGATACCGCCGGAATAAGGAAGAAGGGGCGTATCAGCCATCGTTTGGAAAAGTACAGCATTCTAAAGGCATTAAAGAGCCTGGCGGAGTGCGACGTGGCCATTGTGCTTGTTGACGCCGTAGAAGGGATTACCGAGCAGGATACCCACATCCTTGGCTATGTCTCGGATAATCACAAGGGCTGTATTATAGCAATTAATAAGTGGGATCTGGTGAAGGATGATGAGAAGCGTAAGAAAAAGCTCATGGAGGATATTACTGTGGCCGTGCCTTTTACGGCCTATGCCCCGGTGTTGAAAATCTCTGCCCTGAGCGGTTATCGGGTTAACAGCATACTAAAGTCTGTGGACAAGGTATATGAACAATACACTGCCCGCATCTCCACCGGTAAGGTTAACCAGGCCCTCAAGGAAATCCTCGCTCATCACGAACCGCCTCTCCGAAACGGGCGCCGCGTCAAGTTATACTATATGACCCAGACCGGGATAAAGCCGCCTACCTTTGTGGTCTTCAGCAATTACCCGGAGTCCATCCATTTTTCCTACGAACGCTACCTTATCAATCAACTACGCGAGAAGTTCGCCTTTGACCGGTGTCCGCTCCGGCTTATCCTACGGCGCCGCGAAAAAAGCGAACGTCCCGGGGGCAAAAAGAAGACATAGTCTTATTATGCATCTAAAAGATCTCAAGTCAGAGACTAAGGCTACTTTTTTAAGGTACCGGGACGAGATACTGAATGAAGTCCTCCAGGCTCAGAATCTTATGGGTATCCTTATGAAAGGTACGCACGCCAGGTGGACAGAGGAAGATCTGGCCGCCATGAAGAAACACTTTGCCCGTCTCGCCAAAAGGATACCCGCCTTATCCATCTTGCTCCTGCCTGGGGGACTGCTGCTTTTACCGATTCTGGCCGAGGTGCTCGACCGACGGAAGAGAAAGAGAACCGCAGGGGGAAAGTGAAAATGAAGCTCAAAGATCGAGGCTGAAAGCCAAAAAGAATGACAAATTTCAAATTTCAAATGAATGTCAAATGTCAAAGCCCAAAAGCTGAAGGCTGAAGGCCCGACTTTGGCATTTAGTCATTTGAAAGTGATTTGGCATTTGGATTTTGGCATTTGAAATTCTAGCAAGCCCTTTTAGTTCTACGCCTTCGACATATCCGCGTTAGGAGCGAATAAATAAAAAATGTCACGCACTATCCTGCACATGGATATGGACGCCTTTTTTGCCGCGGTAGAGCAGGCCGATAATCCCGCGCTTAAGGGCAAACCGGTCATCGTGGGCGGCGCAAAACGAGGCGTCGTCTCTACCGCCTCTTACGAGGCCCGGAAATACGGTGTGCGGTCGGCCATGCCCATCTTCGAGGCCAAAAGGCGCTGCCCGCAGGGTATCTTTCTACCGGTCAGGATGGAAAGGTATCAGGAGGTATCACAAAAGATGATGGCCGTGCTGGAGGCCGTATCGCCGCTTGTCGAGCAGGTATCCATAGACGAGGCCTTTGTCGATCTCACCGGCACGGAAAGGCTGCACGGTGACTGTATCCGGGTAGCCCGTAAGATCAAAGAAAGAATATGGGCAGAGACCTCTCTGACCTGTTCTATTGGCATTGCCCCCAATAAGTTTCTGGCCAAGATAGCCTCTGACCTGCAAAAGCCTGACGGGCTGACGATCGTACCGGAAGAAGTGCAGAGTTTTTTGAAAGACCTGCCGGGCGGTAAACTGCCCGGTGTCGGCCCCAAATCTGAAGAGACGCTCCGAGGGCTGGGAATCCGCATCGTTTCTGATATTCTGAGCGTCCCGCCCGGGGTATTGGAAAGAAAATTCGGCAAGTATGGCCTGCGCCTGGTGGAATTGGCCCAGGGGATCGACGATTCACCGGTTATCCCTTCCAGCCCGGCCAAATCCATGGGCAGCGAAGATACCCTCCCCGAGGACACAACCGATATTAATACCCTTAAGAAGCAGCTCCTGTCACAGGCAGAAGAGGCAGGGGAACGGCTGCGCAGGCATGGTTTAAAAGGGCGGACCATAACCTTAAAGCTGAAACACAGCGACTTTACCCTGGTAACCAGAAGCCACAGCCTTAAAGAGGCCACGTGTGCGACTAAAATCCTCTATGACACCGCCGTTATGCTTCTGGAACGGTATAATCTGAAGATGTCCGTGCGTTTGATCGGACTCGCCGTTTCCAATTTTGGCGGGGGGCAGCAATATTCTCTCCTCCCCGGCCTGGAAAAAGAGATGGAAAAACTGGAACGGGTCGATCATGCCATTGACCGTATCCGGGAAAAACTTGGGCCAGGGATGATAAAACGGGGGCTACTTCACCAGCAGTGTAAATAGAACATAAAAGCCACCCTGGGGATTTCCCCGAGGTGGCTTTGTATGGTTTTTGATTATCTTTTTTTTAATAAACAGAACAAACCAAACAGGACACTAGCTTTTCTTACTCCTCTTTCTCAAGAAGCCTGCAGCTCCCGCTATACCGGTACCGAAAAGAATCATGGTACAGGGTTCGGGGACAGGATTGGGATTAGGATCAGGTAACACACCGCCATCGACTGAAAGAACTGATTTGGCAAGCGTAACCGCCCACCCAGCAGCAGTGGTATCTATTACCATAGAAACTTGAAGACCAGCGGCAATCTCATCGAAAAAATCCGATCCCAAGGTAAATGTCGCATAAGACCAGGTATCGTTTACACCAGTCAAATACCCTAGCGAGGACCAAGACGATAAATCACTGTCCCAAACGAAAATCTCATCCCGCTCACCATAGTCATAATCCACATCAAATGCACTGATATTCAAAGATGCAGATGTAATGGTCCCGCCAATGGCGTTGTGTGTCCAGCCCCAATCCTCGCCATACCAGCGATAATACGGATCATCATACTTTTGCGCATCTGTAGGCACAAAATATCCAGTAGGAGCCTGGATAGTATCTGTGACAGGAGCTGCGAGGGCGACACTTACAAATACCAACATTACTCCAAAAGCGATTAATAATATTATCTTTTTCATCTTCTCACCTCCTCCTATTTAAAATTTCCCAGAATCATATCTTCAAAGTGAATTGTGCTTCAATAATTTAGCAATTTTTATGCCAGATGCACAAAGACTTTTTAAAATAAAAAATATATTATTTACGGATAGTTAGCGTACACGGCGGCGGATCATTTTTTGACTGAATGGAAAAGATTTTCTCTTTAGTGGAAAAATAGTTCCACTTTTGTGAAAATAGTTTCACTTTCTTGGAAACCACCTTTTCACTTCTTTTTGCCCTTGCCTGTATTTTTTCTGTCCTGACGCCCCGCGTTCTCCCTGCCCATCTGCGAATGAATCACCTGACCGCCATGATTTGAACTGACCTTTAAGACAGGATTTTTGCGCAAAAAACATTATTTAAAAATCCCTCCTGTCCCCCCTTTTCCAAAGGGAGGAAATGCGAGGCCCCGGGATTTGGGCTAATGCCGGCACCTGAGAAGCTTATGGAGATAGATGGAATTAATCTAGACGATGAGACCTTACGAAGATGGTTAGTACAATAAAATGGCTGCCCCAAAAACTAAAAAAATGTAAATAGAACATAAAAGCCACCTTGGGGATTCCCCAGCGGTGGCTTTTATGGTTTTTTTGATTATCTCTTTTTAGACTTTTTTGGAAAGCTTCTTCCGTCCAAACCCGGCCAGACCAACCAGACCGGAACCAAGCAACACCATGGTCGCGGGCTCTGGAACATCTGGGTTCACAGGATCTTGAGAAAAACTTTTTGCCTGTAAAAAAACTCCGGAATCCAAAACGCTATCACCGGCATCTGCTATGGCCAATGTCAGATGATATGTATTCCCAGCAGTCAGCCCTAGTATGCTGGCTGTAAACACGTCGGTAAACCCGTCATATTCAAAAGCAAATGGAATCGGAGATAGGTCACCAGGATCATTATCGTTATAATAGAGAGAGTTGGATCCGTTGTTTACATTGTTGATGGCAACTGCTGTCGATGTCCCTGGAATGAGCGCCACGTTATCTGAAACTGCCGTTCCATTAAAAAAGAAGCCAAACACGTCATTATAACTTGTATTAACGTACTCATTATACTCGTCAGAACCAAAGACATAGTTGAAATAAGCTGAGTTCCCGGCGCTCACGAAGTCAAACTCCAGAGTGGTGGCATCATATGTGGTATAACCAGGGATCAAAGCATTGAGCATGCTGGAACCCGCTAAACCATTAGCACCTGTTATGCTGTCTGAAGTATTAGATGTGCCATCCAGGTGGGAAGCGTACCCAGAGGTCAAGACAATACCGCTTTGAATGCCGATTCCAGCGGCAAGGCCACCCGTAAAATATCCCGATGCAGCGTTTGCTCCCGTATAAGTAACATTCGATATTGTGACCCCCGGCCCCACAAGACTTTGGGCTAAATTAGTGGCGCTGTCCAGCGGCGTTACCGTCAAAGCAAATGCCGGAGCCCAAAGCGCTACGAGGGACACGACGCACAAAAACATCAAGAGCTTTTTCATTCTTTTTCACCTCCTTCCATTTAAAATTTCTCAGACCATTCTTCAAATTGTAACTCAATTATTAGCAATTTGTATGCCAGATGCATAAAGACTTTTTAAAATAAAAAATATATTATTTACGGATAGTTAGCGTACACGGCGGCAGATCATTTTTTGACTGAATGGAAAAGATTTTCTCTTTAGTGGAAAAATAGTTCCATTTTT
>JAVHLC010000013.1:0-1456 GCA_031082315.1 Thermodesulfobacteriota bacterium | reverse complement strand
TATTTTTTCTGTCCTGACGCCCCGCGTTCTCCCTGCCCATCTGCGAATGAATCACCCGACCGCCATAACTTGAACTGACCCTTAAGACAGGAATTTTGCGCAAAAAAAAATACCTCCTGGCCTCCCTTTTCAAAAGGGAGGAAATGCGAAGCCCCGGGATTTGGGATAACGCAGCCATCTGAAAGGCTTATGAAGATAGATGGAATTAAGTTAGACAGAGACCCTGCAAGGATGGTTAGTATATTAACCGCCTGACTCCAAACGGTTATACACAAAAAAGGGTACGACCGGGTTGGTCGTACCCTTTTTTAATTAACTCAACTGCGTAGATGTATCTGGTTAGCTTTTCTTAATCCTCTTCTTCAAAATACCTGCGGCTCCCACTATACCGGTACCGAAGAGAATCATGGTACAGGGTTCGGGGATAGGCTCGGCGCCTGTCTTAGCTAACAGTAGATTCTCAAACATGATGTTGTTATCGTTCGAGGAAGAATAAACATTATCCCAAACATTCTGGTCAGTGATTAAGAAAATGCTGCCCAGGCCAATATTCTCATACCCCATCATCACGTCGCTCAAGTTCGTTCCCAGCATTAAGACCTGTGAAGCACCCCCCATGGCCAGGGGCGCGAAGCAGGCATAATTGTACGTGTTTACCCCAGCAGTAAGAGTATGTGGCAGGATTTGGCCATTACCAACAGTGGCATTATGGAAACCCCCATCAGGCCAAAGGTTGATGATAGACATACCGCTACCGAGGTAACTAAGCGCAGCACTAATGCGATCGTTCTCGTTAGGGGCATAGCCTCCATGTTCGCCCATAAAGGCGATCCGTCCGCCACCGCTCAGGAATGTAGCCATCGTGCTGAGTTCTGCAGCGGTGTAAGAATCTGATGGCTGAACCGCCCAGAGAAGATCCACACCTGACAGGTCGTTGGTGTCAAGTGTGCCATAAATGATAGATGAAGTATGGCCTGTCAGCCCAGCATAAAAATTGTTTACGATGTTAAGATCGAACCTTTCACCCCAAACATTGACTGTACTAGCCCATGCTCCTCCCACAACAGCAAAGGTTAATAATACCGCACACAAAAACATTAAGAACTTTTTCATCTTTTTCACCTCCTTCTATTTAAAATTTCTCAGACCGTTCTAGTCAAAGTGAATTGTAATTCATTTAATAGGCAATTTTTATGCCAGATACATAAAAAAATTTTAAAAAATAAACGTAGCATTTACGGATAGTTAGCGTACACGGCGGCAGATCATTTTTTGACTGAATGGAAAAGATTTTCTCTTTAGTGGAAAAATAGTTCCACTTTTATGGAAACTTAATCCTATTTTTTGATCTTACGCAAAAAACATTATTTAAAATCAGCTTTGTCCGGTTAGGTTTTTGCATGTGCCGAATACTGAGAAAACGGAGAAAAATTTCGCATCCATGTCGTTTTTTGCT
>JAVHLC010000012.1 GCA_031082315.1 Thermodesulfobacteriota bacterium | reverse complement strand
ATATCAAAGATCAATGGGAATACTTACATGCAAAAACCTAACCGGACAAAGCTGAGTCGATATAATTAATATATATTGTTCCCGCCGCGCTGCGCGCGTCGGGAACGGCCCAGCCGAGCTGGGCCGTTATGCCGAAGGATATGGGTAAGGAGAAATGAAAGACAAGTCTTCACAAAACAAAGATGACAGAAGTTGCAGAACATGGTTCTTACCGAAAGGCGGGTGGGAACAAGTGAAGATTGCGCTTAAAAAGAAAGCAGGTTTGGAAACTGAAGACTGGAAAAATATCTGTAACAGGGACTACAAGGCAGAGATAGAAAAAAATGTCCCGCACATTTTTCTTTCTCGATCACCTCTTACTTTCGGACATTCGCAGCTTGTCATTCCGTCTGTGCCGGGAAGCACACCTGAGAAGCCGACCTCGGAAGCCAGTTTTTTTGAAATTGCATCCGTCATTATAGTTAGGGCGCTTCAAACTTACCAACAGGTCTTTTGCAGCAAAGGTGGTCCGATTCACGAAGAAGACACGTTCGGGCGATTAGCTGAAAGCACATATTCATATGGAAACTATGTAAAAACCTTAGTCCTGCGTGTTAGCGCAGAGGAAAAAGCCGGGGAGCAGTATAAGGTTCACCTTGTACCATTTCTGAAGTCTCACGAAGCAGAGTGCCTAAAACGGTTCCGTGTTCATCACAGGGCAAGACCCGACAAAAAAGGTGGTCTTATAGGATGGCTTGGAGATAGAGAAACAGAGGTAGACAAATGGGAACAGGAGTGGTGTTGGCCTGATGTTTCTCACGACGATATTGCCAACAAAGTGTGGAACCTGCCCCAGTTGGCAAGTCGGCTGAACAAGAAGTGGTTTTAAAGAATATAAAAGCGTTGCATGAGAAAGCATAACGAGCCGATGCAGCCAATCGCCGGGAAACCCGGCTCTGGCTGATCTTCGTGTTCCCGCCACGTTACGCGCGTCGGGAACGGCCCAGCTGAGTTGGGCCGTTAGCAACAAAAAAGGAGGCATATAATGAATATTTTGTGGCAATTGTTTCTGATAATTCTAATAAGCACTTCCGCATACGCTGAAAATGATCAAATAGCAAATGAAATTGTCGACAATATTTCACATGAGTTCGTTGACTGTGCATGCTACTTCTCAATTGTCGCACAAGGAATAAGAAATAGTGGCGATAAGACACTCGCTGCAAAATATGATGAGGCGTCTGATACCGCCATGAAGTACGCTGTCATCGCAGCCGAAAAAAGTAGAATCACTGAAATGGCACAAAAGGTCACATTAGCCAGATTTGAGTTGGGCCTGAAAAGTATGATCAAAGAAATTGAAAATGATGTTAGTAATCTCTCTATTTTGACGAACAAATACGCATTCCCCTGTAAGACGGCCATTGAAACTCCTGAAGCAATGATGAAAGAATGGGAAAACAAAGTGATAGACAAACATTACAAAACAAAAAAGTGACGCTAATCGCGTAACCAAGGGGCTTCTCCCCCAGTCCCCCCACCAGCATCCGTCTAAGAAAGCTTATCGGGCCGTAGTCGGATAATGAATATGCTTCCCGTAGTATTCATCGTGTAAATAAACAACCCGCCCACGATCCATCCTTATATAATTTTACCAGCTTTAAATTCCGGCCTGTATAACGGGCAACCATAGCCTCACTCTGTGCGTGTCTTATCCCGGAAAGGATCAAAAATCCATTTGGCATTAATCGGCGACAGATATCATCTGCCAGATACAGCGCTACAGAGGCGGTGAGATTGGCCGTGATAAGCCTGAAACTGCCTTCAATCTTAGAAAGAGGAGTCAGAGATACCTCTATCCGGTGTTCGAGGCGGTTCAGAGAGACGTTTTCTCCGGCTATCCCGGCTGCCTCCTCATCGACTTCCAGCGCCAGGACCGCCCCGCTTCCGAGTTTAGCCGCGGCAATAGAAAGTATGCCCGTTCCCGTGCCCACATCCAGAACAGACGGGCTATCAGCAAAAAAGCCTGTGTCTCCTATTTCCTCTAAGACATGCAGGCACAACAAGGTACTGGGATGCTGGCCCGTGCCAAAAACCCTGCCCGGATTCAGTCGAATAACCGTGTCGTCCGGCAGCGATGTGTCTTCCCATGTCGGGATCACGGTAAAGCGCGGAGAAACCTGGAAAGCAGTGAACACATCTCTGCCGTCATGAATGTATCTCGTTTCCAAAAATATGGACGTATCCAAACAATACTTATCCTCCAGAAGTCCCAGGTACGCATCCAACTTTTTCAGGACGCCGTCCGGATCCGTACTATATGGGATACGGGCAACGAATGTTTGCGCACAGTCTGATATGAGTCCTTGCTCAGAATAGCGGACGACTCCACACGGAGTAGTCAGATCAAAAAATTTTTCCAATAACGGAAAAAGGTGCGCGGGGGCAATAATGGTCACTTCCAGCCAGTCCGGGACCTTATCCTCATTGAAAAACTCGATGGGTACAGTATATTCGGTCATTTCCATAATCGTAAAAAATCAAAAATAACGGAAAAAACTATTAAGTTCCACAAGAGAATGCCGATAACTAAAAAAGATAGATATGATATGACCCATAAAAATAGCATGGGCGCTGAAAAAAACTTGCTTTGTGCTTTTAAAATATAGTATATATCTAATCAGCAAGAAGATTAAGTGAGAAAAGGAGTTAATTCATGCGGTGTAGAGCCATTCTCATTTTTATACTTGCACTAATGCTTATCCTGCCATCAGCCTCCTCTTTTGCAGAAACTAAAAAATGTCAGAATACCAAAAAGAAAGTCTGCTACACCGCCGGCGAGAAGGTTCAAAAGCACAAGAAGAAAGCGAAGCGAACCGCCTCTGTAAAAAAATATCACAAGAGGGCTAAGAAGTACAATAAGAAGAAAACGCACAGGGCATCCAGAAAATATCGCCGTCAATATTGTTCTGCGTTTACCGCCCGTTCAGCTATAGTCCTGGACGCCGATACCAATTATATTTACTTTGCCCAGAATCAGGGTCTTCCCTTACAGCCGGCCAGCACCATCAAAATAGTCACCGGTTTCCTGGCATTAAAAAATCTGGAAGCAAGTGATCTCGTTACCGTTAGTCGCTATGCTGCAAAAGCTCCCTGCCAAAAAGCATACCTTCGTTGCGGAAAAACATATCCGGCTATAGACCTTATCTATGCTACCCTGCTTCACTCCGCTAATGATGCCAGCAGGGCGCTGGCAGAAAAGATAGCCGGATCAGAAGAAGAATTTGCTCAAATAATGACCCGGACTGCGCGTGAACTCGGCGCTAAAAACACAAGTTGCCGTACGGCCAGCGGCCTGACCGCACCCGGTCAGCATACAACCGCGTATGATCTGGCCGTCATCTTTAAAAAGGCCATGCGGAATGAAAAATTTTCCAATATTCTCAAAACCCGGAAGTTTGAGATTCATGGCGGCAAACTGGTTCGCAATCACAATAAGGCCCTCTGGCAAATCGAAGGGGCGGAGGGCGGTAAGACGGGCTTTACCCGCGCCGCCAAGAAAACTTATGTAGGCATGTTCAAGAGAAATAATCGCACCGTTGTTATCGCCTTCCTGGGCAGTGAAAATCTCTGGAGTGATGTACGTTACCTGGTACGCAAGGCATTTACGGACGTGCGACCAATTATCCAGGCCGCCAAGGGTCAGCGCGCGACGTATCATCTATCTAGTGTAATCTCTAACACCTCTTTACAATGATCTTAGAGTTGTCATCCCTGCCCGCCCGTGGCGAAATAATCGATGTTCATCCAGACAGTTTCTTGGGCCAACCCGTATCCAAATCTTCCCTGCCCATACGGTTTCGTCTTGGAATATCGATCAATTCCTGATATAAAATCCATAATACATCCGTGCTGAGCCGATAAATTTCCAGAAATAGCTTGCGGTTCGGCTCAACTGTACTTTGAGGTCGGCTTCGCGCCGTAAAAACTCTTATTCGTTCGGCTGACAGGATGATAACTTGCTATAAAAGAAGACGTCAGATGGTAAAAGAAACAAAAACTAAGGGCCAAACAGGTGTTGATAAGGGATTGGTCGCGATGTTCCTCAGGATGTCGCCCGAGGAGCGCCTGCAGGCCAATGATAACGCAGTACGTACTATTCTGGAGCTGAGGAATGCCTACCAGCAGCGGAAAAACAACAGGCGCAGACCTAAGCGCAGTGCTTGAGGGGCTCATAAAGGCGGGCGTTGAGTTTATTCTAGTCGGTGGCCTTGCCGCCGTTGTGCAAGGAGCGCCCGTCACAACGATGGACGTGGACATCGTCCACAACCAATCTTCCGAAAATATTGCCAGGCTGCTTGCGTTTCTCAAGTCGATTGACGCAGTTCATCGTCGCCCGGACGACAAGATGATTAGGCCAAAGAAGGGGGACATTTCGGGGATGGGCCATGCCCTCTTCACGACTCGGCTCGGCCCTCTCGATGTCCTGGCTGTTATTGAGGAGGGAAGAGACTACGAAGATCTTCTTGAACACACAGTGGAAATCGAGTTTAGGGGCCGCACTATTCGTGTCCTCGATCTTAAGACGCTGGTTGAACTGAAGAGAACCTCCAGAGATCTTAAAGACAGGCAGCGTCTCCCGGTGCTGGAAGAAACACTTCGACAAGTGGAGGAGAAGTACGGCACTGGGCAGGGATTAGGAAGAGCCGGCCACAAAGACGACGCCGGCGATCAGTAATGCCGCCGAATCAAGTGGTCGGGGGGCTGGGGGGAGAGAAGCCCTCGGTTATCCGATTAGCTGATTTTTTGTATTACTCGTAATGAGTCCACATACGAATAACTTTCACGACTTTTTCCTCTTCCAGCACCTGATAGACAAGACGATGCTGAATGTTTATTCGGCGAGAATACGCTCCGGCCAAATCGCCGAGCAATTTCTCATACGACGGGGGATTTTGGTATGGGTTTTTACTGAGCAAATCCAGCAACTCTTCTGCCCTGGAGCGAAGTCCGGCAGCAGCGAGTCTTTTGGCATCTTTCTGGACCTGCTTTGTGAAAACGATTTGCCATTTCACCAATCGAGTTCCTTCGCACATTCCTCAATCGGCGTCTTCATTCCTTCCCGAATCGATTTTCTCATCCCAGGCATCGATAATAGATAGAGCGTTTCTTGTACAGCTCTCCAATCCTCTTCCGAGATGAGCACGGCATTCCTACGTTTGCCTGTAATAAGAACCGGCTCATGGGAAGAGGCTGCCTCGTCGATCAGGCGATAGAGTTTTGCACGCGCCTCACTGGCGGTAAGTGTCGGCATAGTTCATTCCTTTTTGGGGTGTCTGATATTTCTATATGTACGCTATAACGTACGCTTTGTCAACGGCGAATCTAATCAGCTAACGCACAAAATGAATAGGATAAACCCCGCTAATATGTTGATACCTTAGCAAAAGCGCCGGCCGAAGGCAAGGGCGGAATCATAAGAGACTGTTTTTCCGCCGGAGGCGGATCGGCCTTTGGCGGACGTGCTTCGGATCTCGAATTTGAAGCCGCATCAGACACGGAATCCACCGTGTTTGGAACAATTTTAAAAGGGTCTTCGCGTAATCGAGTGGGTAATTTTTTACTTTTCCCTATTCCCCTCTATAGTTACTGCCAGAAGTTTTCAAATCCCCCCTCGCCCCCCTTTGCTAAAGGGGGGGATAATAAGAAGCATGCCTCATTTTAAGAGAAAATTACCCACACTCTTTCACGATGAGCCTTTTAAAAAGGCCAAGCTGTTGCGTCTTTTTTTATTGCTTTTTATTCTGAAAAAGGCTTTAAGTTGCCATCATTTTTAAGGTGCTCGATTATGATAAGCGTAGAAAATATTTCGAAAAGTTACGGCAGTTACGTCCTTTTTGAAGAGGCCAGCTTCAAGATAAACCCTAAAGAGAGGGTCGGCCTTGTCGGGCGAAACGGCCACGGGAAAACAACTTTATTCAGGCTGATAAAAAAGGAAGAGCTTCCGGACTCGGGAGCCATAATTATACCCAGGCTTTACCGTATCGGCTGCGTTGAACAGCATGTCGAATTTACTGAAGATACCGTTCTTAAAGAAGGCATGCGGGGTCTTGTAGAAGATGAAAAAGGGCATTTCTGGAAGGTTGAAAAAATCCTGGCCGGTCTCGGATTTTCCTCAAACGACTTAAAACTGAATCCCCTTGAGCTTTCCGGAGGATTCCAGGTGCGCCTCAATCTCGCCAAGGTGCTTGTATCACGACCGGATCTTTTGCTCTTGGACGAGCCCACAAACTATCTTGATATAACCTCGATACGCTGGGTTGAACGCTTTCTTGTCAACTGGCCGAGGGAGATCATGCTTATCACCCACGACAGGGGGTTTATGGATAAAATAGTAACCCATACCCTCGGAATACATCGTAAAAAAATCCGGAAAATTGCCGGAGACACAGAAAAATATTACACTCAGACCGCACAGGACGAGGAAATATACGAAAAAACACGCGTCAACGATGAAAAGCGCAGGAAAGAGATCGAGCTCTTTATAAGCCGATTCAGGGCAAAGGCAAGGCTCGCGAATATGGTGCAATCGAGGGTAAAGACCTTAAACAAAACTGAGAAAAAGGATAAATTGGAAAGGATCAAAACCCTTGACTTCTCCTTCAGGAGCGCCCCATACCGCGGAAAGCGCATTCTTAGCACAAGCAATATATCCTTCTCATATGATCAAAATACAACCCTTATCAAGGACTTCGATATCACCATCGGAGCCCGTGACAGGGTCTGCGTTATCGGGAAAAACGGAAAGGGTAAAACAACTCTCCTGAAAATTCTTGCCGGCACCCTTCCTCCCCAAAGCGGACAGATCGATTATAATCCGGCTTCGCTAAAAGGTTTTTTTGAACAAACCAATGTAAACCACCTTATAGACAGCCGAACGATAGAAGAAGAAATTCTCTATTCCCACCATGATATCGACAGGCAGACTGCAAGAAACATCTGCGGAGTCATGATGTTCGAAGGAGATTTCGCCTTAAAGAAAATCGGAGTCTTATCGGGCGGCGAAAAGAGCAGAGTGCTTCTGGGTAAACTACTCGCGACTCCTGCCAATTTGCTTCTTCTTGATGAGCCGACAAACCATCTTGACATGGACTCATGCGATGCCCTGCTTGCGGCCCTCGATAGTTTTGAAGGCGCCATAGTAATGGTAACCCACAATGAGATGTTTCTCCATGCCCTTGCCGAACGTCTGATCGTATTCCAGGACGAAAATGCGCATGTCTTCGAAGGAACCTACCAGCGGTTCCTTGAGAAGGAAGGATGGAAAGAAGAAAAAGGTCTTGTAAAAAATATTCCTGCCTCTGACGACAGCCTTGAACCGGGCTCAAAATTAAACAAGAAGGAGCTTCGCCGTCTTCGCTCCGAAATAATCACGGAAAAGTCTAAGACATTAAAACCAATCGAGCAAAGAATCGCAAAAATAGAAAACAAAATCGAAGCCCTCGAAAAAGGGCTTACTGAATACACTGAAGCCATGCAGAAGGCATCGGAAGGAAATACCGGCAAGAAAATTGTTGAACTTTCACAGGCTATTTACGCCTCGCAGACATCAATAGACAGACTTTTTGACGAACTGGAAACCCTTTCGGAAGAATTAAATGAAAAAGGCGCATTTTTTGAAAGCAGGCTGAAACAGCTTGAAATACCCGAAGGTGAAAAAGAATAAAAAAAGGGCGGCCGCTTAGTCGGCCGCCCTTTTTTTATCTCTGTAGAGGGTCAGAGTATCGGCAAGTACCTGTCTATTTCATACTGACTTACATGGGTGCGATACATATCCCATTCGATCTTTTTATTTTCTATAAATTTGTTAAAGATATGGTCTCCCAAGGCCCTGCGCATTAACTCACTCTTTTCCATCTCCCGGATAGCCTCGAAGAGATTGTCGGGCAGGGAACTAATGCCCAGTTCAGCCCTTCTGGCCGGTGTCATATGATAAACATCCTCTTCTACCGGATCAGCCAGAGGATACTTTTTTTCTATGCCTTCAAGGCCGGCCGCCAGCATAACTGTAAAGGCCAGGTACGGGTTACAGCCTGGATCAGGAGCGCGAAACTCAATTCTGGTGGCCTGCTCCTTGCCGGGCTTGTACATGGGCACACGCACCATGGTGGAACGGTTGCGGCGGGCCCAGGCAATATAAACCGGGGCCTCATAACCGGGCACCAACCGCTTATAAGAATTAACCCATTGATTGGTTACAGCAATAATCTCCCGCGCGTGTTTGAGCAGCCCCGCGATATAATGCTTGGCCACATCGGATAGGTGGTATTGGTCGTTGGCATCGTGGAAGGCATTCTTGGATCCCTTGAAAAGGGACTGATGGCAATGCATCCCGCTGCCATTCATACCAAAGATAGGCTTTGGCATAAAAGTAGCGTAGTAACCCATGGCACGTGCCGTTTCTTTCACCGCAATCCGGTAAGTCATGGTCTTATCGGCCATACGCAGGCCTTCATCGTAACGAAGATCGATCTCATGCTGACTTGGGGCCACCTCATGGTGGCTGTATTCCACCTGGATACCCATCTTCTGCAATGTAAATATGGTTGCCCGGCGGAGATCATTTCCTGTGTCAAGCGGGGGTGCGTCGAAATACCCGCCTTGATCGATTATCTTCGGCTCTTTGCCGGATTCAAAGTAGAAGAACTCCAGCTCGGGGCCGGCATAAAGGGTATAACCTTTGTCTGCGGCCTGCTTGAGGGCCCGCTTGAGGGCATACCTGGGGTCGCCGGCATAGGGACTGCCGTCCGCCGGCTCCAGTATATCGCAAAACATCCGGGCCGTAGGCCTGTCCTGGGGCCTCCAGGGGATAAACTCGAAGGTGGCAGGATCCGGCTTGGCAATCATGTCACTTTCTTCGATGCGGGCAAAACCTTCGATGGATGACCCGTCAAAACCCATTCCTTCCGTTAAGGCCGCTTCCAGCTCTGACGGCGTAATAGCAAAGCTCTTGAGTATTCCAAGCACGTCAGTAAACCAGATCTGAATAAAACTGACATCCTTGTCCTTCACGATGCGCAAGACATCTTCTGCCGTTTGACATTTTTCACAGGGCATTACTAATCCTCCTTATTTTTAATAATCAAAATTGATTACGGGCTATTTAGCAAGGATAATGCCACAACAAGGCGCTGACAAAATAATTAGCAAATTCAAGGTATTAAGAAAATAATCGGGCTGGTTGGCGCGTATATATTATTTACATTTTTGTAAGAATCGGCCATATTGTTCGACAAAATTGTAAACATTTTACGCACGGGGCCATCGCAAGGGATACGTCTTTATGCCTCTTCAGCCAGAAAAATGGCCTCGGCGATCTCCCGCATAGTCTTCCGGGTATTCATGCTCCGTCTCTGTATCCAGCGGTAAGCCTCTTCACCGGATATGCCCCGCTTTTTTATCAATATATCTTTAGCCCTTTCGATAAGTTTTCTGGCCTCCAGCTCCTCCTGAATCACCCTGGTGCGGACCATCAACTCAGTATTTTCAATGGCAATAGCCGCTTCATTAGCTACGGTGATCAAGACCTTCTTGTCGATCTCGGAAAAATGATGGGAATAAGGCGTATAACAGTTGACAACCCCGATAACGCGGCCCTTGACGGCCATGGGGACACTCAGCATAGATACCAAATTTTCGTTTCTGGCCAGTTCTTTTTCTTTAAAATCCTCTTCTTCCTGGACGTTATAGACGGCACGCGGCGTATTGGTTGCCGCTACTTTCCCGACAATCCCTTCGCCAAGTTTCAGGCTGCGCTCTTTCAAGTATTCCCGGCTAATACTCTGGGTGGCGCGCAGTCTTAATGTCTTATCCTTTTCATCAAGGAGCCAGAGAGAACAAACCTTGGAGTGCATAGCTTCAGCGGTTACCGTAACAATCAGACGCAAGATATCCTCTATGTATCGATCAGAGGTGATAGCGCTGCTAATCTCGGTAAGGGCCTCGATCTGCTTTTCAAAAGAGGACCTGGATTGATCACCTGACATAAAAAGAAATATAGCTGCCGGGACCGAAATCCGTCAAGAGAAAAAGAGCCTCCTTGTCGGAATGGGTCTATTTGAAAGGAAGGGGATGTGAGGGGGAAACAAAGTTATACGGAAATAAGCGACCCCCAGGTCTCTTTTATTACATCCTTAAGGGAGTAGAGTCCTTCTTCTACGCCTGTAACATAATCCTCGGTTAACTCCAGATCCTTAAGCAACGAAGCGGGCCATGTCCGGCTGTCATCAGGTTCCTCTCCCATGCCTGCCCGGTGCGTCAAAATGTCCGCCAGCTGCACTATACCGGCAGCCGGGAGGAAGGTCTTCTGTTCATACGGGTGGTGATGGCAGGAAACAGTCTGGATAAAAGCCTCCGGAAACTGCCACTTTTCCGCTAACCATCGCCCCATAAGGGTATGCTTAAGTCCATATTTTTCTTCAGCTTCCAGCATGGAACAATTTTCCCGGTCTTTGATATCCAGTATGGCCTTGAATTCCTCCGGGAAATAGGCACAAAGCGCTACCCTGCCTATATCATGCACAATGCCGCAGGTAAATAAAGACTCGGGGTCAATATTAGCGGTAATACGCGCAATCATGCGCGATACAATGCCCACTCCAATGGAATGTAGCCAGAATCCATCCACGCTAAACCCCGGAAACCTTGTTTTGGTCTTAAAAAAATTCATTAAGGCCACACTCATAGCCAGATTCTTAACTTCGGTAAATCCGATGGCTACTACCGCCCGGCTGATTGTGGTCACCTGCATGCGCAGACCATAAAAGGCCGAATTGGCCACACTGATGATCTTGGCGCTCAGTGACTGGTCATATTTAATAATATTTTCCAGGTCCCGCGCCGACTTATTTTCATCCTCCAGGATGGAAAAAATCTTCTCAAGGGTAACCGGGATAGTAGGCAGGGTATCGATCGCCCCCACACCCTCGCGAATCTTTTTTACCTTAACATAATCCTTAATGTTATCCACTTGCATACCATATTATCTCCTGTTCCTTTGGTTTCTTTTATTATATCGGCTCCTTTTACAAAAAGGGTTAAGCGCAAAGGGACATAACTGCACGCCATATCGGCCCGTCGAGATCATGGATATATTTAAGGCAGGCTTACGGCAGAGCCCGGGTTTGGATGCAGTGAACCAGGACAAACACCCTCGTTCCCGGCAGATATTGCCGCACTCTCCCTTAGAATTCCATAGGCCATTTGATATGTTGATAAGGCCGCCTGGCTCTTACTGTTATCTAAAAGAAATGGAACCATTCTGTTTACCGATCTCTCAATCTCCGGATCATATTGCACAAAACCAAGATCGGTCAGATGGATATCCAGATACTTTTCCGTGACCGTCCGCACTACTTTAGAGGCCTCGCAGTCTTTATCCTTTTTTACCATATTAGCCACGATCTTGACATCGAAGCTGTCTGTTATCTGACAAAGTCTTAAGTAGTTTTCTTCGCTAACCTCCCGGACTATATGTTTCAACTCACTCATGGAGCTTATCTTTTCCTCTCCGGAGCCGCCGGTAAACCTGGTTATCAGGGACGAAAGCGCTTCGTTTTGGGAGAATTCCCGCGATAACCGCCTTAGAAGGCTACTTTTGATGAAACCATAAACGTTCTGAAGAGAAGTAGTCTGGGGGGTAAATACAGCAATTTTTCCTGTCGCATAAAGGAAGAAATCCAGGACGTTATACGAAGTACCCGCCCCCAGATCAAGAATAACAAAATCAGTAGGCAGGTTATTTAGCTGGTTAAGCAGTCTCATCTTCTGTGTATATTTAGGATTGGCAAGGCTCAGCATGTCATCAGCCCCACAGATCAGTTTCAGATTTTCGTGAGGCGTATCGATGAGGACGTCACTCAATCTATCCACTTTCTTGCTGATAAAATCCTGGAGGGTTACGCTTGGATAACGTATGCCGAGTAAAATGTGGAGATTCGCCCCTCCCAGGTCAGCGTCAACCACTGTTACCTTCCTGCCCAGTTTGGCCAGCCAGATGCTCAGGGCCAGAGTCAGGACGCTTTTGCCCACCCCGCCCTTTCCTCCTCCTATAGCCCACATTTTATGCTGCACCATATTTGATAATCCTGTAACAACTCCCGCTATTCACTAATCCCGAGACTATCCCAGAGATCCCAGAGCATATTATGGTCTTTGGCATCGACTGTCAGGTATTTTTCTATGTTCTGTAAGTGGAACCGCGTCATCTCTACGAATTGCATGCCCAGCATGACTACATGCCTGGCCTGTCCTGCACGTGTCCCCCACCGGACTTCTCCCAGCAAAAAAAATCGCTGACTCACGAAGGGGATGTTTATCTCTATCTTGATCCGTCTTCCCAGGAGATCGTCTATGCCCAAAGGATTATAACCCTCCTGGAGATATATGCACATGCCCTCCCTGGACAGGTTGCCGACAAACCCATCATACCTGGCCGGAAGGCCATACCGCACCCACTCAGGATCAACTATAAAAATTCTTATCGGATGATAGATCTCGTGACGCTTCTCGCGACGGCGTTCGGAAGGATCCACCAATTCCTCCAGCGACGGTCGTACCGTTTAATTTGTTACCTTTGTTATTCATCGGATTCCCACGGCATTATCTTTAATCATCTTGGGTTACGAAAAAATCGAACGGTTATAAACAAATGCTATGATAAAGCGTCTAATTATTAACTGTCATTGGTCAATAGTCATTTGTAACTTGTAACAGAAGCTGACGGTTAAATATTTTCCGCAGTTAGCCAATGACTGATGGCCAATGACCGGTGACTTCACTTGTAATTTCCTGGAAGGCCTTGTGGGGCAAAAATCGTCACTTCACTGGTACTTTTTTGACACAGGTAAAAAAACTTTCGGTCCAGACAACTTGATCCTTAACCATAAATATAATGAAATCGATAAGTTAAATCCTTGAGCGGTTTGTTATAAATAATGGCACATATTTTGCTTATTCAATAGCTTGACAGTCGTTATATAAGATGTTATTTTTTTGACATATTTTATAAGGAGGTGGAGAGATGAATTGCTTGAAGAAACCATATAAGCCGACACAGCAGGCAATATGTATGAATTGTAAACGAAGATGCGAACGAGCTGGCCGCCAGATGAAGAAGTGAATCTACGGTAATGCACCCGCTTCAGGCGGGCATCTCCGCCTGGACTGAGGCTTGCGTAGATATACCTTGGTCTTTTAGGCCGATGTTATCTAAGGCTGGAGGTGGGTTATTTGAAATTACCCGGAGACGTTCATGCAGCGGTCGGATCCTGCCGAATATATAGTAAAAGGGTCAGCAACTCAGTAATAGGGTATAACCTATGAACAAACAGGAGATTGTCAGGATATTGCTTTTGAGCCCGTTATACCTGCAAATGCCGGTAAAGGAACGGATGAGGCTGGTCATGGAGATGGTGCGTCGATACGCGCCCCCGGAGCGCTAAAATCCATAAAAAGGCTTCTTCCTTCCTTTCCCTCCTTATATTATTGCCTTCAATCCGAATATCACTTGAACACCTTAATCCCTTGGGACCGCGAGCATTCGATCCACTGCTTTTTTGGCCCGGATACGAACTTGTTCCGGCACGTGAACCACATTCTTAAGCTCAGAAAGCGCAGCAATAACATCCCCAAGACGGGTAAGCTTCATGTATTCACAGACCATCTTATCCGAAGCCGGATAAAATCTCTTCATAGGATTTTGTCTCTGTAACGGATAAAGAAGCCCAACTTCGGTGCCGATAACGAACTCTTCAGCCTTTGACTCGCGCACAAAAGCAAGCATGCCCGTCGTGCTGCGTACGGCATCAGCCAGGTCAATAATCTCCGGACGGCACTCGGGATGGGCCAGAAATAATGCCTTCGGATGCTCTGCCTTAGCCTTCAACACATCCTCCACGCCTAAATTTTCATGTATCGGACAGTACCCCTCCCAATATATTATCTTCTTGCCTGTATGCCGCTGGGTATATCGAGCCAGGTTTTGATCCGGGGTCATTAAGACCACGTCGGCATCCGTCAAAGAATTGACTACTTTTATGGCATTAGCCGAGGTACAGCAGATGTCACTCTCGGCCTTGACCTCGGCCGTGGAGTTTACATAAGTAACCACCGGAACCCCGGGAAGAGATAACCTCCTGGCGCGTAACGCATCCGCATCGATCATGTCCGCCATCTCACACCCCGCATCCAGCCGGGGCAAAATAACAGTCTTATCCGGACAAAGGATAGCTGCGGTCTCGGCCATGAAACGCACCCCACAAAAGACGATCACTTTGGCGTCGGTCTTGGCCGCTCTAACACTCAGATCCAGAGAATCTCCGGTCAGATCGGCAACATCCTGTATTTCAGGAAGCTGGTAATTATGCGCCAGAAGTATAGCGTTTTTTTCTTTAAGGAGTCCGCGGACTTCCGCCTGTAGTTTTTCCAGAGACATCTTTAATACCTTTCGTTACTTCCACACCCTGTCTTGGGTATTATCTATCTATAACCTCTGTCCCCTTTGGAGGGGAAAAGGCAAAAATATGGTCATCCAGGGGGCCGTTTATACGCTGCCCTTTTAGATGAAGGAGAGTAGTATTGCTTAAATGGTCTTTGGAGAGTATGCTATCTATAAGGAATGTATCTTTTTTAATCCACAATTTTATCTCGCTCACCTGCGGGTGGGTATAACGCGGCAGGAGCGTCAGGATATAAAAATCCCCCCGGGCCTTCTTACTCTCCGGAGCCATAACAATAACAAAATCTTTCTTAAAATCCCCCCGCCCTAAAAAAAAATCCATGGTTAGCTGCGATTGCAGGTACGCCTGGGCATCAAACCTATAGGCACGTTTTTCTGCGGTGATATAAATCCACACCGTCTTTCCGTCGGTTACTATCTCCTGTTTATCAGGTCTTAGGTAATCCCATCGCATACACCCCGGTTTTTTAAAGTAAACTCTGCCTTCCGCCAGACGCCGCTGATTGAGGGCCGTCAGCCTGGTCTCCTGTTCAAAATCAGCCTCTATACACTGAATGGTGTTATAGCGCTCCTGTAAGCGGGCCACTATGTTATCAACGGTCAGGGGCTTCGCAAATGCCTCCCCGGCGCTAAGGGCCAGAACAAAGAGCGAGACAAGGGCCAGGCGTGCCCTCCGGCCGTGCGTCTTCCTGTAAAACCAGGAGGAATACATGCTAACCCAAATTATGTACAAGGACCTCACGTGGCTTGCTCCCATCTGGCGGGCCAACGATGCCTTCTTTTTCCATGGTCTCAATCATGCGCGCCGCCCGGTTATAACCCACCCGCAGACGTCGCTGGATCATGGAGATAGAGGCCTGTCTGGTCTCCAGTACCAACTGCACCGCCTCATCATATTTCTCATCGTAGTCGGCGCCGTCTTCTATTTCCCCTTCCGTTTCTCCCGCCTCCAATATCGTTTCGTCGTAGGCCGGCTCCTTCTGCCCCTTCAGGAAGTCAACCACCCGCATGATCTCCGCCTCGGATATATAGGCCCCGTGAATACGCTGCAATTTAGCCGTACCCGGGGGGAGAAAGAGCATATCACCGGCGCCCAGTAGATTTTCAGCCCCGCCGGTATCCAGAATAGTCCGCGAATCTGTCTTGGATGAAACCTGGAAGGAAATACGCGTCGGGAAATTGGCCTTGATCACACCGGTCAGGACATCCACCGAAGGACGTTGAGTAGCCACCAGCAGGTGAATACCCGCGGCCCGGGCCATCTGAGCCAGACGGGTTATATGCTCCTCCACCTCATGGGAGGAAACGAGCATGAGGTCGGCCAATTCATCGATTACAATAATGATGTAAGGAAGGGGATTATCATTATTATGGTTGTACTTATCAATGTTCTTGGCCTTTTTCTCTTCGAGCAGTATGTACCGGCGTTCCATCTCGGCCACCGCCCAGCCCAATGCCTTTGTAGCCTTCTTCGGCTCGGTAACTACCGGGTGCAGGAGGTGCGGTATATCCCCGTAGGCCGAAAGCTCAATCCGTTTGGGATCGATCATCAGGAGACGCACCTGGTCCGGAGTGGATTTAAAAAGGATGCTGCAGATGGTGGCGTTAAGAAATACGCTCTTCCCCGCACCGGTGGCCCCGGCGATCAGAAGGTGGGGCATTTTAGCCAGGTCGGTCACTACCGGCTGGCCGACGATATCCTTGCCCAGGGCCATAGTCAATTTCGATGCGGCGCCGGAAAAGACCTCGCTTTCCAAGATTTCCCCCAGGTAAACCGATTCCCTGTAGGTATTGGGGATCTCAATCCCTATAACCGATTTCCCCGGTATCGGGGCAACAATCCGTATATTCCCGGCCCGCAGGGCCAGGGCCAGATCATCGGCTAATGAGGTAACCCGGTTGATCTTCACACCGGCGGCCGGCTCGAATTCATACATGGTGATGACCGGCCCCGGACATATCTCCGTCACCTTACCGGCAACGCCAAAATCGGCCAGCCTGTTCTCCAGGAGCCTGGCATTGGCCAGGAGACTCTCCTTGTTTCTTTCCCGCTCTTCTTTAAGCGGGACATCGAGCAGGGAAAGGGGCGGCAGTTTGAAATCACCGGCCGAACGCATAAATGGCAGCTCTTCCTGGACCGGAGGCAAGACTATCTCAGTCTTCTCACTGTGCACAGGTTCCGCGATGCGCGGCGCCTCTTTTTTTTCACCGGGTTTAGCGGGTTCTGCCTTTCTGGCCCTGTTGGCTGATTTCAGTTTCCCCGTCAATACTTCCATTTTATCCCTTGTCCTATGCCATAAAAGATAGACGGAGAGACCGGTAGCCATCATAAGAGACAGGATAAAAAAGGTGACCGATACCAGGTATGCCCCAAACTTGTTTAATTTCATGGTAAAAGCCCGGGACATCACCTCGCCCACAATACCACCGGCGACATAGGATGTTGAAAAAATAGTTACCCGGCCCGGCCCCCAGATAAGGGAAAAGAGGTTGCACGTGGTGACCAGCAGAAAAAGCCATCCCAATACCAGATAGGCGACCTGCCTGACTACGACCTCCGGCTTCAGGAGGCGCAAGGCGATGATGACCGGAAGGACCGGCAGCCAGAAAACGGCCAGCCCAAATGCATCAAACAACAGGGCCGCCACATGAGCCCCAACCGTACCAACCCAGTTGCGGGCCTCCCCTGCGTTATATTGGCCAAAGGAGGGATCTTCCGGGGTATAAGATAAAAGGCCGGCTAACAGGAAGAGCGCTAAGGCAAAGCCGATGACCGCCAGGGCCTCCTGCTTTAAAGATGGTTTAGGGGATGATTCTCCAGGCATATTAATCACATATTACATCCGGTATTCTTTTGCTAAAACTAAATTTTTCAAGGGGTATTGTCAACACAATTCAATGCAGAAGCTAACCATCCAGCCACCAAGGCACGAAGGCACAAAGAGAACATATACAAGAATCCCCCCTCTTCCTCTTTCCAAGGGTAGAACCTGGAGTTTGTCTTTTTATAAAGAGGGATTTTCAGATGAAAAGCGGTTACATTATCCTATACTCTTGGTGTCTTTGTGGCAATCCGGCGTCAAAGCAGATAATCCGGATGGACATTGGACAGGGCATGGAAAATATTGCCTTTCACCTTCTTGTTTTGCCGGTAAAGCGTCTTCAGCATCTCCCTTATTTCTTTTCTGCGGGAAGACCCGGCGCTCGGACAGGGATTTTTAATTTCCGGCATGGAGAGCCTGGCGGCAAAGCGCTCCAGTTTTTCTGCATCCACCATGGCCAGGGGCCGTATGACCGTAATCAGTCCGTTAAAAAACGGCTGGCGTGGCACCATGGTGCTTATCTCTCCACTGTAGAGTATATTAAGAAAGAGTGTCTCTATAAGGTCGTCTTTATTGTGCCCCAAGGAGACCTTGTTGGCGCCCAATGTACGGGCTATCTCAAAAAGGCGCTTGCGGCGTAATCGAGAACACAAAAAGCAGGGATTCTCCCGATTTTCCTCGCTGTGGGCCATAGGCCCGAAATTTGTCCTTTCTACATAACAGGGCGCACTTAGCTGCCGGCAATAATCTTCGATAGCCCCTGTATCTGTGCCATCAAAACCAAGGTCTATATGTGCAACCGAAAGTTTATATGGGAAGGGTGTTTTTTTCTTCCACTCATTCAGGATATAAAGCAGAGAAAGGCTGTCTTTGCCGCCGGACAGACCAACCAGGATATGATCTCCATCAGCCAAAAGATTGTACTTATGTAAGGCCCTCCCCACAAAACGGTTAATTTCTTTATCTATATTCGGCACCGGGTCACCGCTACAAGTGATTGTTTAAGCAGTGCCCCGGAGGGGCATCTGTCTCGAATTCCTGGTTCTCCCCGCAGCGGAGCGGATGGGAAAGCAGGTGTTCGCTGCACAACTGCCACATTCTCCCCGGAGCGAAGCGAAGGGAAGAATGCCGAATTGAGCGGCCTGCGGCCTTCGATCTTGCACAACCCCGTTACCCGCCCGTCTGCTCGAATGACGAGTTAGAAGCACAGAGGTAATCATGAGCTAAGGGCCTCAGTTACAGCTTTTGGGTTTTTTGATGCTATTTTCAGTAAAACCCTTGCTGGTCCCTCTGGTTTGCGCCTGCCTTGCTCCCAGTTTTGGAGCGTCGAAATGCTTACGCCAAGCATCAGTGCAAACTCGGCCTGAGATTTTTTCAACTTTTCGCGTATTGCTTTAATATCCAAAGGGCTGAACTCGAATCGACGGCCGGGGGACAGCATGCCTTTTTTGATCTGCCCCGCCTCTTTGATGCTTTCAACCAAATTGTCAAAATCCTTTTCGTTCATTGTAGGTACTCCTTGACCAGCTTGCTCAAAACCTTTAGCTGATCCGGCGTGAGATTTTCCTGCTTGCTCTTCTTGTATGTCAGAAGCATATAAATGGTATCTGCTGGCGGATCCCAATAGTAAATCACCCGCAGGCTGCCTCGTTTGCCTGCACCGGGAATGTGCCATCGGAGCTTACGCAGTCCGCCAGCGCCTGGAATAATACTTCCGGCCCCTGGGCGAATTGCCAACGCCTGTTGCAGTTGCCGGTACGACTCGTCGGGCAATACATTCTGAAGTTCTCTTATGAAAACCGGTGTCTCAATGAAGAGCATGTCTCAATATACGCCAATGACTGACAGATGACAAGTATTAACTAGCTGAGATTACGGAGGGAACCTTCTAACGAGTCTGTAGAAAAACCCCTCGGAATTGTTTGAGGGGTGAAATTAGGGGGTGGCAAAACCCCTCCCGATAGGGAGATCGTCGATCCTGGGGCATTCTGTGGAGCCGATTTTTTTCAGGACTCATCTTTGAAGTTCTCAACGGACTTTTCCTACAGACTCAACGATGCGGATCAGTCGCGCCGCCATCGGCCTTCCGGAAAAATCAACCCCGTTCCTCGCCCGTCCGCTTGACCGACGTGTTGGGCTCTTTCTATTTGATCTTGGACAGAACCCAATTGACCAACCCAAGATCGACTGCCATTTCAGCAAGGCGGTTTGGCAACAAAAGCTGGGTTTCCGAATTGTCAGAATCGTGTCGGACGAGGTCTTTACCGGGAGTATGAACCGCAAAGTACAATTTACGATATCCCGCGTTGCCAAAGTCATTTGCATATTTAACGAAATCCGACAGATTCGCCTGAGATTTCACTTGAACCTGATATCTGTCATACGTGATGGGATCCTCCAGCTCAAGATCCACGTACCTCATTGACTCTCCGACCATCGTAATACGACGCCACCCGGATTGTCGAAAAAGGAGGTCAACTAATGTCTCGAAGTCCTTCCAGTGCAGTTTCTTCAGGCCCTTTTCAATACTGCCGACTAGTTTAGCCTTACTATCTCTTATGAGGGCGTATTCTGGACTTGGTTCATCATTTATGAGGCGTCGGAGGTCTTATTTTTCTCTGACTTGGCATACTGTGCCTCGGAATCCCTGGATTTTGGCTAGTCTCCCAGAGATGCGGCTGATTGTCAGGGGGGTCCCGTGGATATCGCAGTCAGACCAAGCGTTGGATACCTTTAAATACTTTGAAACTTTATCCTTGTAGACTTTGTTGTTACCGATTCGGCACCACCAAAGCCTCGAGGAATAGAACGTGATCCAGATATCTTCCTTTTTCGATTCGCGGATAAGGCGCAAAGCATTTGTGTCTCTGGTTACCATTCCCTTATGGGTTAACTCCGCTGCCAGCTGTTCTCTTATGAGGTCCCATCTGCCTTGGTTAATATCTGACGTAGATTGATGACTCCAGCCGATGCGTAGTTTGCCTTCAGTGATACTGGATTCTTCCCATTTTCCATTTCTTCCAAGCTTGATATAGTATGCGTTCCTGAATTCGATTTGTCTCATGTCTAACCTCGAAGCATGAACTGGGCACCGTAATGCTGATCATTTTGTGCAGTCCCCGTCACTCTGTTGCCCTCAGCCATCACGAATATCCAATCTCCAGATAAACTCCTGAGTGCATGGAAATCCTATTTGCTGAGTGTGCCGTATGACCTTCACTTGATTGCCGTCGAACTCCAGATCCCATTCAATTCTCGCTTCTATCCACCGGAGTGACGCCTCATCCCAAACGGGCCAGTTCTTACTACCAGTTTCAACTCCAAGATAGACAATCCGGTGGCCCTCAGGCCAAGCCTGAAAAAGGTTATCGTTTAGGTCATACTTACGGTCTCTTGATTCTTCAATCAGCCGCAGCCCTTCGTCATACACGAAAAGTCGTACCTGTGAAGGCCAGTCGTTTGTTCTTGGTTTTCGCAAAGGCATCGTTTACCTCGCCTTTATGCCTAACATTATATATTATATCGACTCGACTTTTTTCGTCGAGATCTGCGTTTAGAAATAATCGTATAAGAATTTACTGAATAACACAATAAGAAACAATCTATTTAAATATTAAGTGGATAGGGTCGATAAGACAAAGAACAACATTGGCTTCTCAAGCGGGAAAAGTCTACTTTTCAACGCGAGCAAAATAGAACAAACTGGGGGTGAAGAGTCCATTGGATGCCATATGATATTCTTAACCCCCACCTTACCTGTATCATGCTTTTTCGTAGCATTATTGTCCCGTATCATGTAACTTAATCCGTCAAATTGCAGCGGTCCGCCTCCGGCGGATGACCTGGCCAGGAATAGGTAATGACTAAACCGGATCAAACAAAAGTGGTAGAAATATTTACAGACGGGGCCTGCAGCGGAAACCCCGGGCCGGGCGGATGGGGCGTTATCCTGCGCTCTGGGAAATACGAAAAGGAGCTATCCGGATTCAGCCCGGACACCACTAATAACCGCATGGAGCTTCTGGCCGCCATACGGGCGCTGGAAAGCCTGAAAAAACCGTGCCGGGTTATATTAACCACGGATTCGTCCTACCTCAAAAACGGCATTACCGTCTGGATTCACGACTGGAAAAAAAGGGGCTGGCGTAAGAGCAATAAAAAGCCGGTGGAAAATGTGGATCTGTGGCAGCGGCTGGACACCCTGGCATCCCAACACAATATCGAATGGCGCTGGATCCGAGGCCATCAGGGACACCCGGAAAATGACCGCGCCGACCGGTTAGCGGTTTCCGCCATCAAAAAGGGCCTGGGCGGTGAGATGGATGTGGACAGCCTCCGGCCTTGAGCCTTGAGCCTTGAGCCTTCAGCTTTCAGCCTTTTTCACTCCCTCCTTCCCTTGCTCGCTGATATGTCTTATAACCCGGCCTTCGACCATAAAAATGACATCCTCGGCAATATTGGTAGCCAGGTCGGCTATGCGCTCCAGATTAAGGGCGACGATGAGGAGGTGAACCCCTTGACTAATAGTCGATGGGTCATTTATCATGTGTTCCAGTATGTCACAGACTACCTTTAAGTAAAGGTTGTCTATAGCGTCATCCCGCGCGCAGACAGACGCAGCGATACGGGTATCTTGATTAACAAAGGCGTCTATGGCCTCCCGCAACATATCCTGGCACTGGCCGGCCATCCTGTTCAACCCCAGAGGTTTAATCATAAAAGGCTCTTCGGCCATAAGGACAACACGTTCGGCGATATTAACGGCCTGGTCGCCCATACGCTCCAGATCAATATTAATGCGCATGGCCGTGGTTATAAATCGCAGGTCTATGGCCATAGGCTGCTGGAGGGCCAGGAGCTTCAGACACTGATGGTCTATCTCGTTTTCCAGCCTATCAATCACCTCATCTTTGTCTATTATACAATGGGCCGCGTATATATTGCGTTTGTTAAATGCAAGGATGGTGTCTTTCAATAATTCCTCAACCAGAGAAGACATCTCCAGGAGCTTGATCTTTAAATTTGCCAGTTCTTGGTGGAAGGTGGTGGGCATAGTCTCTCTCCAGCATCAGCCAAATCGGCCGGTGATATAATCTTCGGTCTGTTTGAGTTTGGGTCTGGTAAATATCGTCTCCGTACCATCAACCTCAATGATCCGCCCCAGGTAAAAAAACGCAGTAATGTCCGATACCCGCGCCGCCTGTTGCATATTATGGGTGACAATAATTATAGTATATTTTTCTTTGAGTTGGTGAATTAATTCTTCAATACGCTGGGTGGCAATCGGATCCAGGGCCGATGCCGGCTCATCCATAAGCAGGACTTCCGGTTCAACCGCCAGGGCCCGGGCGATGCAAAGGCGCTGCTGCTGCCCGCCGGAAAGACCCATGGCGGATTCCTGAAGCCGGTCTTTGACCTCATCCCAAATAGCAGCGTCGATAAGGGCCTTTTCCACAATCTCGGCCAGTTTATTCCTATTCTTTAAGCCGCCAATACGCAGGCCATAGGCCACGTTGTCAAAAATAGACTTTGGGAATGGATTGGACTTTTGAAAGACCATGCCGACCCGCCGCCGGATATCCACGACATCCACAGAACGATCATATATATCGTGTCCATCGATAAAGACCTTGCCTTCTATGCGCGTGCCGACAATAGTCTCATTCATTCGGTTCAGGCAACGCAAAAAGGTGCTCTTTCCGCACCCCGAAGGCCCGATAAAGGCCGTGACCTTATGGGGCGGTATCCGGATACTTATATCATGAAGAGCCTGGACCGGGCCGTAAAAAAAATTAAGTCCTTCCGTCCATATCTTGGCTTCTTCCGCCATAAGATTTTCTTAACCTCGTTTTTTGCGAAAATGATACCGGATAATTACCGCGACCAGATTAAGGCCGACTACAAGCGCGATCAAAACAAGGGCAGTGCCGTAGGCCAGGGGCATTACCTTTTCCACGTCATGGTGCTGGGTGGCCAGGACATACAGGTGGTAAGGCAGGGCCATGAACTGGCTGAAGGGACTGTCCGGCAAGAACGGGAGAAAAAAGGCCGCGCCGGTAAAGAGTATGGGCGCGGTCTCGCCTGCGGCCCTGGCCAGACCCAGAATCGTTCCGGTAAGCATTCCGGGTACGGCATAGGGCAAGACATTGGTGCGTATGGCCTGCCACTTGGTAGCCCCCAAGGCCAAGGCCCCGTCGCGGTAACTTTTAGGTACGGTTTTGAGAGCCTCTTCGCTGGCTGTAATCGTCCAGGGAAGTGTAAGAAGCCCGAGCGTAAGCCCCGCCGACAACACGGAGGCGCCAAGATGAAGCGTGCGCACAAAGATAGCCACACCGAATAGCCCATAGACAATGGAGGGAACGCCGGAGAGATTGCGAATGGAAAGACGTATGACACGGGTAAGCGGGCCATGCGGGGCATATTCGTTAAGATAAATGGCGGCAAACATGCCCAGCGGAACCGAAAACAAGGCTGTAATCACGGTAACATAGACCGTACCGACTATCGCCGGAAATATACCGCCCTCGGTCATGCCCATCCGGGGTTCCGCCGTCAGAAATTCCCAGGAGATGGCGCCGATCCCCTTATAGAAAATATCAAACAGGATGAGTCCCAGAATAAAAACCACAAGAACGCTGCCCAGGCGGAACAAATTAAAGCCAAGCGTCTCCACCGTCTGTTTCTTCATTACTGCTCCACCTCCTGGTACTTCTGGAGGATAATATCAGAAACGAGATTAACCAGAAAAGTCATTACAAACAAGACAAAGCCGATAACAAAAAGGGCGTGATAGTGGGCCGAACCAAACGGGACCTCGCCGAGTTCGATGGCAATCGTGGCCGTCATGGTGCGCACGGCGTCCAGAAACGAGTGGGGCATGGCCTGAGCGTTGCCCGTGGCCATAAGAACGGTCATGGTCTCCCCGATCGCCCTCCCCATCCCCAGCATAATAGAGGCAATAATGCCCGAGAGGGCAGACGGGATAGTGACGCGTATCAACGTCTGCCAGCGGCTCGCCCCTAATGCTAAGGAGGCGTCCTTGTGGGTCTTTGGAACAGCCGCAATGGCATCTTCAGAAAGGCTGATAATAGTCGGCAGACTCATAATGGCCAGGAGGATACATCCATTTAAGGCGTTCAAGCCATTGGGGATGCCAAATGCCCGGGCAATAAGTGGATTGACAACAACTATCCCTAAAAAGCCTAATACCACGGATGGAATTCCGGCCAGTATCTCGATAACCGGCTTGAGAACCTCCCTGACGCGGGGCGAAGCTATCTCAGCCAGGTAAGCTGCGCAGGCCAGACCAACCGGCACCGCAATCAAAAGGGCGCCAAAGGTGACTATAAGCGTACTAACCATTATGGCCCCCAGGCCATAGGTAGCTTTTACATAAGAGGTGGGATTCCAGGTGGACTGAAAGAACTCGGGAAAATGGATTTCCTTGAAGGCAGGCAGGCCTTCGCTGAAGAGCAGAGAAAAAATACCCAAAAGGATGATGATGGAAATGATCCCGTTAAAGAAGAAAAAGGAGGCGATCAGCCGTTCTTTAGTCCTTCTCCAGCCGAACCCCCCTGGTTTAAAATCCCCCCTCATCCCTCCTTTGTTAAGAGGGGTCAGGGGGGATTTATTTGTTTTAGAAGCCATGCTGGGCATTATACCTTCTATATCCGGCACTAACCGGGAAAAATCCCTGTGTTGAGATTATCTTTTGCCCCTCCGGGCCGAGTTCAAATCTGACAAATCCCCCTACTTTTCCCTTGCTTGCCCTGTCGAAGTACTGGTAGAGGGGACGCACAATCGGATAAGCGCCGCTTGCTATGTTTTTAGCATCAATAGGACTCATGGCCTTGCTATTCCTATCTTTAGCCACATTCAGGACTTTGATGCCCGGTGTTACCCTGCCTTTATCATCCACCACATAGCCAACACCTACATAGCCAATGCCGCCCTTATCGCGCTTAACGGCCTCAACGATCTGGGCGTTACCGTTCATCTGGTTCATGGTATTGGCATAGTCCCCGCGGACAACGGACTCCCGGAAAAACACAAAGGTCCCGGAATTCGGCTGGCGTCCATAAAGGGTAACGGGGAGGTTCGGCCCGCCGACCTGGCTCCAGTTCTTAACCTCCCCGCGATAAATCTGGCCGATCCGATCCAGCGTAAGCCCCTTCACCGTGTTGGCAGGATTTACTATCACCGAAAGCCCGTCTATTGCAAAGACAACGGCTATAGGATCCACGCCATTCATCTTGGCCTGCTGCAGCTCTTGTGATTTCATGGCCCGCGATGAGTTGGCCAGGTCAGTGGTTCGATTAATAATAGCCGCAATCCCTACACCGGAACCTCCGCCGGTGACGGCAATCGCTGCTCCTTTAGTCTTCTGCATATAAATCTCCGCCATTCTCTGCACCACATTTACCTCTGTATCCGAGCCCTTGACCTGGATAAAACCAGACGCCAGCGAAAGAGAAGATGTTAAAGACAGTAAGGTCGCCAGAGTAAAGGTTAACAATCCTATTATAGACATCCCTTTGTTTTTTAACTTCATAACCGTTCTCCTTTAATTAATGTTCATCCGGAAACTACTGTTTTCGGCTTCACGCTTTCAGCGATCAGCGATTAGCTGTCAGCAAAAAACTAAGATAGCAACACATTAAGCTGAACGCTGATAGCTGAGTGCTGATTGCTCCATCCGGAATTTTGGGGTTTTCGGATGGGAACTAATTAAGAGTAATGTAAACACAAAAACGTGACAATTCTGTGACAAACTGATTGCAACTGCTTGACATTCCACCTCCCTTCTACAGTACAGAGTTATTTCGGAGCACTTCCAGAGCCGTAGCGTAGTAAACAAATTGTCATTCCTGCGAAGCTTGTCCCTGACCCCGATCAGGGAGCAGGAATCCAGGTCTTTATTTCGCGACTTGGGCGCTGGATTCCCTCCTCCGCGGGAATGACAGAAAAAAAGCTTTTGCAAGGAACTAAACTGATAGGCTTTTTATTTTAGTGTGATGACAGAAATGTGGCGTTTATGTGGAGTATTTCGGAAGGACGATATGGAATGCGGAGCCTTCGCCCGGTTCACTTTCTACCCAGACTCTGCCTTTATGCGCCAAAATTGCATGTTTGACAATAGAGAGGCCCAGGCCCGTGCCGCCAACGGCGCGTGAACGGCCCTTATCCACCCGGTAAAATCTCTCAAATATCCTTTCCTGATCCTCTTTAGGGATGCCCGGGCCCTCATCCCGGACATCGATTCTGACCTCTCCTTCGCATTCAGACAAGGTAATTGTGACCTTCGTATCCGGAGGAGAGTATTTTATGGCATTATCCACGATGTTCAGAACGGCCTGAGATAATTTTTCATGGTCGCCCCGGACAATAATATCTTCCGGCGGGAACTCCCGTGCGAACTTTATGCGCTTCATTTCCGCTTGAGGACCTAACGCTCTTAGTGAACCCTCCACTACTTCCTTCACGCTTACCTGCTCATCAGATATCCCAGTTCCCAGGGCCTCAAGCCTGGCCAGAGCCAGTATGTCCTGAATCAGATTATCCATACGATTCGCATGTTCGCTGATAATTCTGATAAATGATTGGGCCTTCTCCTGATCATCAATCCCACCTTCAAGCAGGGTTTCCGCATATCCCTTGATAGCGGTCAGGGGGTTCTTTAATTCATGGGAAACATTAGTCACAAAGTCTTTCCGAATCTGGTCCAACTGCCTGATGTCCGTCATATCATGGAAGACAGCAATGGCCCCCTGTATGGTGTCAGCAGCAAAAAGGGGAACGATACGGACATCAAATACCCTATCTCTCGGGTAAGCAACCGGGATTTCCAGCCTCTGCGGAGCGCGCTCCTTTAGTACAATCGTGAACGCCTCCTGTAAGGGGATACTCCTGATAACCTCAACCGGCGGCCGGCCGGAAACATCCCGATCTACAGCAAAGGAATCTCGCAGGGCCTGATTCAACAGGATAATCCGGCCTTCTTTGCCCACCGCCATTATCCCGCTGGATATCCCCCTCAATATGGCCTCGTTCTTGCCCTTTTCAGTCATTATCTCCGCAATCTTTGTCTTCAGCTGGCTGGAAAGAGAGTTCAATGCCTCGGCCAAAACACCCAATTCGCCCTGGGGAATCCTGCGAATCCTGTACTCAAAATCGCCCTCGGCCATCTTCCGGGCCGCAAATGTCATTTCACCAAGGGGCCTGCTAAGCCCGTGGGCAATGACCAGATTAAGAAAAAAGGCCAGAATAAGCCCAACAGCCGCCGCCACTGAAAAGTACCTTTTGGTTGCCGCCACCTTCTTTTCCACATCATCTAGAGGCAAGGCCAGGCGAACCACGTAAGCCGGAAGGCCGTCTTTTCTGGAAAGGGCGGCAGAGTATATCAACTTCTTCTTTAGTGTGGTGCTAAAACGTATGCTGGTGGCAAAACCCGTCTTCAGGACCTCCACAAATTCGGGCCGATGGGCGTGATTTTCCAGAGCCCGGATATCTTTCTGCGGCACCTCTGAATCCCCGATCACTACCCCGTCCAGGCCGATAATCGTTATTCTGGGCTGAATAGTCCGCCCCATGTCTTTAACCATGGAGTCAATCCCGTAAGCGTGCAGACCCGGCCGGGAGTACTTTTCGAGGACGGTCTTTATCAAATAGGTCTTAGACTCCAGATCGGAGGAAACGCCGGCAATGAGCGTCTCCTTGAATACAAAACTCGCATAGAGCTGGGCAGCAGCAAATATCAACAGGATTACTGCCAGATAGGTAAGGAATAGTCTCCATTTAAACTGTTTCACCGGGAACTCTCTTCTTTAAAACGATACCCTACACCCCGTACCGTTTCAATGACCTGACCGGCGGCGCCCAGCTTTTGCCGCAGTCTTTTAATGTGGGTATCCACAGTGCGGGCATAACCGTCAAAGTGGTATCCCCACACCTGGTCAAGCAAAATCTCACGTGTCAGCACCCGTCCACGGCCCTTCAAAAGGGTGTGCAGGAGATTGAATTCGGTTACAGTAAGCGATACCGGAACCCCGTCAACCGTTACCAGGTGACGTTCCGGATCGACTTTAATCCCGGCGGCATCAAGTATTTTGGGAAGCGGCTCCGGGGGGCTGATTCGCTGCAAGACCGCCTTTACACGCAAGACCAGTTCACGCGGGCTAAAAGGTTTTACGATATAATCATCCGCCCCTAATTCAAAACCTACCACCCGGTCTATCTCTTCACCCTTCGCGGTTACCATTATTACCGGAATATGGCGTGTTTTCTCATTACTCTTAAGACCCTTACAGATATCCGTGCCGTCGGCATCCGGAAGCATAAGGTCCAGAAGGATGAGGTCCGGCGCTCTCTTTTGGATAAGAGAATGCGCTGTGCGTCCGTCCTGGGCCCTGGCCGTTTCGAAACCTGCTTTTTCCAGGTTATAGGAAATCAGGCCGGAGATATCAGGCTCATCTTCAACGACAAGTATAAACGCCTTTTTATCAGCCATAATTATAACCACCGATCGCAGTCATTATTTTCCATCTATGTGTCAACCAGGTGACAAAATTAAATCTTCTTCATAGCGGCTTATTCTCATTGACAACTCAGGCTAATTTTAGTTAGTTAGGATGCATTCTGTCAATAAGAGAGATTTTTTTATGCGTTTTAATGGCCGGGCCGCGCACGAAATCAGAGATATCTCACTTACCCGTAACTATATCTCCCACGCAGAAGGATCAGTCCTTATTGAAATGGGAAATACCCGGATAATCTGTGCGGTATCGGTGGAAGATAAGGTGCCGAATTTCCTTAAGGGGAGCGGCACGGGATGGATCACGGCCGAATACGCCATGCTTCCCCGGGCCACCCTTACACGCAATTTGCGGGAGTCAACTCAAGGACGTGTAGGCGGCCGGACCCATGAAATCCAGCGACTTATCGGCCGCTGCCTGCGTTCGGTGGTTTCTCTTCCGGCCCTGGGGGAACGAACCTTCTGGGTGGACTGCGACGTCATCCAGGCCGACGGCGGGACACGCACGGCCGCCATCAGCGGCGCATACATCGCCCTCTATGACGCCCTTACCCTCCTGTATAACCGCAGTGAGATTATGGACATACCGGTGCAGAACCACATAGCCGCTATAAGCGTGGGCATAGTAAAGGGAGAAGTCCTTCTTGATCTGAACTACGACGAGGATTCCCAGGCCGAAGTGGACGCCAATTTTGTTATGACCGACGATGAAAGGTTCGTCGAGATCCAGGTCTCTGCGGAGAAAAGGCCTTTTTCCGCCGAAGAATTCGGGGAAATGGAACGAATGGCCGGTCAGGGGATAAAAAAGATTATAGAGATGCAGAAAGAAATAATCGCCCAACTCCGCCTGAGATAACACCGACAATTTTCGATCCTTCCGTAAGCCCTGCCCTTCCACACAGTATTGTCAAAAGCTAACCACAGAGAGCACAGAGAAAATACAGTATATCAACAAATTAAAGTAATAATTGTCTTCTCCCTCCGTGATCTCCTGTATCCTCGTTTTCTGCCCAAAAACGCCTGAGGAATTGCCCGCTAATAACAGTTCAAGCGGCTTAAACCGTTCAAACGGTTGAAACCGTCTCTTCTCGGTGTACTCTGTGGTTTCTTTTTAGGGATAGAGCCTTAATTTGTAATCCCCTGAATGAACCTGACCGATACGTTATAATAAAGCGCTAAGAACCCGCCAAGTCCCACTTTGATGTACACGGAGGTGTAGCATGGAAGGCCGGCAGAAAGATATCGAGGTGAAGGCAACGGTAACTGAGTTTTTCTATGAACGGGTCAAAAGCGCCGTTCAGAAACAGAAAACATCCCTGTCTGAGACTTCAGAGTGGTATGCGGTAAATCTCCTCTCCCGATATGCCACCGCTTACGACTCAGACGTCAATGCCAGCGAGCATGACTTGGAAAAGACGCCGGTCTGTATCGTTTATCATGAGCTAATAAAACAGTCCCTGCCCCAAAGGATAAAAGGTTACAAGGCCATCGGTGACTTTACGCTGTTTACATCCGGTTTTTTTTCAGACAGCTTAATGCGTAAGCTATTTGATATAGACTACTATATAGCCTTTGGCATAAAATCTTACAATGCGCTCTCCCACATCTATGACTATGAATACTGGGATAAAAATAAGAGTGCATTGTTCGCGGAGTTGACCGACAAGTTCAAAATATTTATTGATATCTTTGCGGAAGTAAGGGACACGACTGAGATAGAGAATAATGGCGGGCTTCTAAGATTGTACGAAAGATGGATAAAAACTCAAAGTCACCGGGATGAGGGCCTGTTAAGGGCTCAGGGAATTATACCGAATCATAATGCTGACCTCAAAACAATCCATTAATAACTGCTCTTTTATTCCAGTATTTGCCAATCTGCCAATGTGGCCACCAATGATCCTATACGGATGGCCCCTTTTACCTTGACCGGGATGCGGCGTTTATCGTTGGTAAGCCAAACATAGACATCCCCCTTCCTTTGATACACCCCTTCGAAGAGCAGCTCTGGCTTTACTTTGATAGTGTCTACCTCTCCCAGCTTTGTCTGGAAGCGTTCCTTTTGGAGTACCTGCACCTGGACTGTATAGCTCTTTCTAGAGGCAAAAGTCTCTACAAAAACCGACTGTCCAATAGACATCGGCAGCGCCCTCATTATATAAAAAGACGATATCTCGTTATGCGCGGGCCTGGGGAGATCATAACTCACCTGGGCCTCGTCATCCTTTTCATATAGAACCTTCAGACCGGCCTGATCAAAAATCGCACGTTTAAGGCTTCTATAATTACCTTCTCTCTGCCGTATTACTATCCAGCGTGGAAGCATCTGCGGGCCGGAAACCTCGGTCACAAATCTGTCCTCCACCGGATAAAATAATGAAAAAAGCGGGGATGATTTAGCCACAGCAACTATACGCCGTTTATCGCCACCAATGTTATTGACTGTAAGGGTTATGTCCCCGGCCTTTATCCCAAACCATGTAAGGTCATAGACGATTCTTTCGTTTTTGGGGAAGGCTGTCTTGAGCAATGTCAGATCAGGAGAAGTAACATGAGGTTCAATTGCTGTATGGGCTACGAAATCAACAACAAATACAGATAGAATCGCTGCGAGAAGGACATATAAAAATTTTTGGCCGGCCATTATAAAGCCCTCTTCTCAATATTCGAGATGGCATCAAGTCCCGATATCAACAGCGTAACCAACATATAAGGGCATGGTTTACTGCCCCTTTTATATTTTATCGGTCTCTTTTCCCTTTTTCTTTACTCACGCCAGAATAGAGTAGCCGCCATCAACCACTATCGTCTGCCCGTGGATCATGGAGGCCAGATCACTGCAAAGCAAAAGCACTACGTTGGCCACATCTTCCGGCGTCGTCAGCCGGCCGGCAGGCGTGCGCTGCCGGGTATTATCGAGGATACTTTCCCGGGCAGGAAAGTGCTTTAAGGCCTCGGTATCCACGGCGCCGGCAGAGACCACGTTGGCATTGATACCCAGCGGGGCCAGCTCTACAGCCAGATGGCGCACCAGAGATTCCAGGGCGGCCTTGGAGGCCCCCACAGCAGCGTAATTCTCGATAGCCCGCACGGCCCCCAGGCTGGAAACGGCGATAATGCGCCCCCCGTTTTGCATTAACGGCATCGCGTGTTGTACCAGTGGGAGGAGGGCACGGGCGTTGATATTCATCGTCCACTGCCAGTGCTTTTCCGTAAGTTCAAGGGCCGGCTTGAGTACTCCTGAGGCCGCATTACTTATCAGTACATCCAGCCTTCCATACTCATTTTTAACCTGCTCGAATATGTCTTTGATGTCTTCATCGTCAGCCACATTAGCCTTGACGGTTAAACACCGCACCCCTCTGGAGCGGATAGATTTAGCGGTATTTTCCGCCTCCTGGCGATGGCGAAAATAGTTGACCACCAGATTAGCGCCATTTTCCGCCAAGCTAAGCGCAATAGCCTTGCCAATACCCCGGGAACTGCCTGTAACCAGTGCAACCTTACCTTGAAGATCCAGCATATCCTACCCCGCTAGCGTACAGATTAAAAATTTAGCTAGTGTTCATCCGGAAACTCCCGTTTCCAGATTCACGCTTTCAGCCATCAGCTCTCAGCAAAAAATCAAGACAAACAGCATCTTAAGCTGAACGCTGATAGCTGAGTGCTGATTGCCCCATCCGGAATTTTTTGGATTTTCGGATAGGAATCAGTTACTATACACCATCATGTGCCGCGCAGCAATTTAATGAAAAAGTTCACACGATTTGGTTTTTTCCAGGACAACGCCGCAGAGAAAAACAGACTCTCTGGAAGGTCCTAATCCTTGACCCTGCGCACATAGGAAGGAGAAGATAATAAAGCCGGTAAATTGACATAAATTCTAAAAACCTGTATATCTTAGCCATTCCTTACGAATTTGAATCACATAAACGCCAACTATGTCTGATGAGAATATTCAGAAAATATTGCAACCGGTAATCCTGGCCGGCGGGAGCGGATCGCGGCTCTGGCCTTTATCCCGCCAGATGTATCCCAAACAACTCTTAAATCTCGTGGGCAACCGCACTATGCTGCAGGATACGATCCTGCGGGCAGTGAATATCCCCGGAGCGGTAACGCCTATGGTCGTAGTGGGCAAGGAACAAAACTTTCTGGTTAAAGATCAGTGCGCCGAACTAAACCTTACGGGGAACCCTTATATTGTCCTGGAACCCCTTCCCCGCAGCACAGCGCCAGCCATAGCTGCGGCCGCCCTGCTCTCCCGAAATATCTCCGGCGATGACGCCGTACTGCTCGTCCTTCCAGCCGATCATCTTATCAAGAAGATACCGGCATTTCATGAGGCAGTGGCGCAGGCCGTGGATCTGGCCGTTAAGGGGGATTTAGTCACCTTTGGCATCATGGCCGACCGGCCGGAGACCGGCTACGGTTATATCAAAAAGGGAGAAGGCTTTAAGGTGAGCGCCTTTGTCGAAAAGCCGGATATGGCTGCGGCCGGGCGCTATGTAAAAGAAGGCAACTACTTCTGGAACAGCGGCATGTTCGCCTTCTTAATCGGCCGCTTCCTGGAAGAAATGGAAGAACATGCCCCCGACATCCTGCGCCAGGCAGAATTATCCGTGGCCCGGTCCAAGAATGACGACGGATTTATCCATCTGGACCTGGAGGCATTTAATGACTGCCGCTCTGAATCCATCGACTACGCCCTGATGGAAAGGTCAGACTGTGTTGCCGTCGTACCGGCGGATCTGGGTTGGAGCGACGTAGGCTCATGGGCGGCCCTGTACGAGGTCTTGAATAAGGACGCCCAGGGAAACGCCATCCATGGTGATGTGATCCTGAAAGGCGTGGCCAACAGTCTCATTCGTTCTGAAGGAAGGCTGGTAGCCGCCATAGGTCTGGAAAACATGCTTGTAGTCGAGACCCACGACGCAGTCCTGGTAGCGCCCCTGGACCGCTCACAGGAGGTCAGAAAGATAGTCCCGGAACTGAAGGCCGCAAATCGCCAGGAATATCTCCTGCACCAGACCGCCCACCGTCCCTGGGGGACTTACACGGTGCTTGAGGAACATCCCGGATTTAAAATCAAGCGTATTACCGTAAAGCCCGGGGCGCGGCTCTCGCTCCAGATGCACCACCACCGCTCCGAACACTGGATTGCAGTCCGAGGCACAGCCCGGGTGACCAGGGGCGAAGAGGTCTTTCTGCTGAGGGAAAACGAATCAACCTATATCCCGGCCGGGGAAAAACACAGGTTGGAAAACCCCGGCATCATAACCCTCGAACTAATAGAAGTGCAAAACGGCTCTTATCTGGGCGAAGACGACATCATCCGGTTCGACGATCAGTATGGCCGGCTGGCCAAAAGCTGATGCCATATATCATTTCTCATTCGCACGACTAAAAATCTTTACTCCAAAATAGATATAATGTAATCCGGACAACACGGTAAACACCGTGGTCAACCATACCAGGGTATCCCGCATCTGCCATATAACCGCCCAGAGATCCCTGCTCAAGATAACAAAAACAGTTATTATCTGTAAAAGGGTAGTGATCTTGCTTATTATGCTCGGTCTTATAGGCACCTCGGAACCACTGACAAATAACATAGCTATACCCAGGACTATAATTACGTCCCGGCTGACAATTATCACAGTCAGCCAGCTCGGCACAAGCTCCAGGGTGGCCAGGGTTATAAAAGTAGCAGACAGGAGCAGTTTGTCTGCTATGGGGTCCAGATAAGCGCCCAGAGCGGTTTTCTGTCTCAGGTAACGCGCCAGAAAGCCATCCAGGCCATCGCTCAAACCGGCGAGCGCAAAGACAGCCAGCGCCTTATTAAAAGAGGCGTCTAAAAGAAGTATGATTAATACGGGCGTTAGTAATATGCGTATGACCGTTATCAGGTTGGGCAGATTCATGGGGCTTTATCTTCGTATTTGGCTGCATTGGGCGACAATCGCGCCACAGAACAGGAGCACACACGCCGAATAGTAAAAGGCGAACAGTATTACGATGGCCGTCTTAAATGAACCGAATACAGTGCCGTATGTCTCGGTGGTCAGGGCGTATGAGATAAAGATGCGCATGGCCGTCTCCCACAGGACCGTGCCAAGCACACCGCCTAATAAGGCATACTTAAACGGCACCTTGGCCGCCGGAACGAATTTATAAAGGGCGGTAAATGAGACAATCACCAGTAAAATGGGCACCATGCGCCCTATGCCCATCTCTACCATTGACGGAGTCACGAAAGATCCTCCGACAATCTCCACCTGAAACTGGCTCATGGCCTTCAAGATAGTAATAATAACTACAGACCCAAAAAGGAGAGATCCCATAACGGGGATCATAATCAGAGAACAAAAAACCGAATGGATAAAATGACGCCCCTTGTGGGTCTCAAATATCTCACCAAAGGCCCTCTCCAGTGAATGAAAGATCAGGGTGGCCGTCCATAGGAGAAAGCCGAATCCGAACCATCCCAGCGAACTGCTATGAATGGTAATGTTTCTCAATTCTTCAAGGAAAAAGTCTGCCAGATACGGCCGGATCTGCTTTAAGAGCATGGTTACGCCGCGAACGAATTCCTCAGAGGCGCCCAAGACCACGCCAACTATATAAATCGCCAAAAAAAGAAACGGAAAGGCAGATAATACAGAATAAAATGAAACAGATGCGGCAAGATCAAAGCCGTCCTTCCTGAGGAAAGTCTTAACCGCGCCACACAATACATGCCATCCCGTACGAATTATGCCCATCAAATCGGCCTTTTTCCCAAGCTGTCAGTTTTCGGCAGTCTGCACTCAGCCCTAATCCCCCCTTGCCCCCCTTTGTTAAAGGGGGGATTTTGGGGGAATTCATCATCAGCTATCAGCTATCAGCTTTCGGCTTTGAGCTTTCAGTAGCCAGCGAAATGGGGAATCCTTTTATTTTTAGCTGAAAGTTGATTGCTGACGGCTGAGGGCTTATATTACTTCACCCGTTCTATATAGCTATGGCTGCGCGTATCGACCCTCACCTTATCACCTATATTGATAAAAAGCGGCACCTGTATGATCGCTCCGCTCTCTAAAACAGCCGGCTTACTGCCGCCGCTGGCCGTATCACCCCTTAGGCCCGGTTCGGTGTTGGTCACGGTCAAGGCTACAAAGGTCGGGAGATCCACACCAATAGGTTGGTCCTTATAGTAAAGCACCTTGACTACAATCCCGTCATGGAAAAAATCCCTGGTCTCGCCTAACTGCCCTGCTGTTAAAAAGGGCTGCTCATAGGTCTCATTGTCCATCATGTGATAATTATTTTCCTCATCCTTATATAAGAACTGCATCTCCCGTTCCTGCAGGTCCGGACGCCCTACCCGCTCTCCCGATCGGAAATTCTGGTCAACAACCCCTCCGGTCAGCATATTTCGCAACTTAGTCCGCACGAATGCGCCGCCTTTGCCTGGTTTGACATGCAAAAAATCTACAATCTCATAAGGTTTGCCTTCCCATTCGATTCTCAAGCCCTTTCGAAAGTCCGATGTCGAATACATTATCCCCTCTACCTCTTTCCTTCAGATTTTCTTTTCTTTTCCTCGAAACTATAAATAACCTCATTCGGTCTGACAAGCCCTAAGTCCCTGCGGGCGATCTCTTCCCTATAGCTGCGGTCTGTCTTGATGCGCCCTATTTTTTCACTTAGCTCTTTGTTTCGTTTTAACAATTCCTCGTTTACTTTTTGCAATTTCTTATTGTTCTCCTCCAGCTTCCGGAGATAAAAAATCCCCCTGGCGGAAAATAAAATATAGGCAAAAAAAAGCACCAGGCAGAATACCGCCAGGAACCAACAGAGCTTATTGCCCGTGATCCACTTCTGGTAGGATCTCTTCCGCATAGTTAACCCGCTATCTTATCCTTCAGACCTATTTTGCACTTTAGCATAGACAGCAGATCTGAGAAGCCTTCTCTGCCTGTCAACCCCTCAATAAAAAGACCTATCAATTCCCGGTGCTTTCCAATGAGACGAAAGTTTGCCCGGGGATGGCTGTAGAGCAGCCTGGCTACGCGCTCGGCCACCGCAAGTTGGGGATGGAGTTCTGTCCTTATCCGGCGCTCATAATTGCTTAAGGCCCGGAAATGATCTTTACTATGCTCAATAAGACAGGCGGCCAGGATGAGTCCGCTCCACAGGGCATAATAAATCCCTTCTCCGGTTAATGGATTAACCAGCCCGGCCGTATCACCGATCAGCGCCACGCGATTACTGACCACTTTCTTCTTGCGATTCTCGGCTGTAGAAAGGGGAATCCGGTAGCCGTTAATCGTCGCCGGCTTCTCTCCGGTTAAAAGTCCGTGACTGGCAAACAGGTTGGAAAACGCCTCCTTCAGTCTTTGCCCCGTGCCCCCGGAGTCAGCTATCCCCACCGAATATGAAGGGCGCCTGGGAAATATCCAGCCATACCCAAAATCAACCCATCCCACATCAATCCAGATACAACTTCCCGGTCGAGGATGCGCCGGGGCGTAGGACATCCTGCTTATACCTGTTTCCGCCTCCAGCGCAAGAGAGCTTGAATGTCCATATTCTTCTCCCAATCTCCTGGCCACGATGCCCTGTACCCCATCCGCCCCGACCAGAACCCGGCCGCGGTAACAACCCGTTTTGGTCTCAACCGATACGCCGTTCTCGCTCCCGGTTAATGAAATAGCCCCCTCTCCCTGGCGTACAGTAGCGCCGGCCTCGACCGCCTTTGCCGCCAGGAATTGATCGAACCTTTCCCGGCGGACAATATAGGCAAATGGCTCAGTTAACCTATATGCGATCTCGCCCTGCCCTTTGAAGGTAAAGGCCACTTCATTTATATGATGCTCAATCACCGGAGATATAGAAAAAGGCAGGATAGCATCTACCTTTCGGGACAGACAACCACCGCAGGTCTTGGGCCGTGGATGTACCCGCTTATCCAGGGCCAGAACAGACCACCCGGCCCGGGCCAAGGTATAGGCAGTGATGGCCCCCGCCGGCCCCAGACCCACCACGACACAGTCAAAAAGAGTCTCTCCCATGCGCTCCTGTACGACATTAAGTAACATAAAACTGTATATCTGACAATTACTTCTTGGCATCGGTCTTGTCATTTCCGCCCGCCCGCGGCGGATAAACTCCAGAGGGAATCCAAGGGCTTATGTGTTACAAAAGGGGGGATTTAGGCTTTTTAATTGCCGGAGTAATAAAATAGGAGATAAGGGGTTAACAATTCCCGGATTAGTTCCGATACGGTCTTATATAACTATCGCTTAGCTTGCAACAGTCGTATTAATCGTTTTAATCTCTCATGGAAAACAAAGACATCCGCTACATAATAAATAACCGGATAACGTCGCTGCCTACGCTGCCCACGGTTGTCGCCAATATCCTGACCCTGGTGCAAAAAAATTCCTCCTCGGCCCGGGATGTGGCCGCCTATATATCCCAGGATCAGGCCATATCTTCGGCTGTTTTAAAGATTGCCAACTCGGCCTACTACAATCTTTCAGGCAAGGTCGAGGCCATAGACCGGGCGGTGGTGGTCCTCGGCTTCGAAACCGTCAAAAATCTCGCACTCGGGACCAGTGTCTTTTCCAACTTAAAATCCGATGAGGAGAGCGTCTTCGATCGGGAGGGGTTCTGGATACATGCCATCGGAGTGGGCACGGCAGCAAATATGATCTCCAAAGAAATCTTGAAGTCCAATGATCCATCCTTCTTCGTCTCCGGCCTCTTCCATGACCTGGGCAAGATAATTTTTGACCGCTATCTAAACGACATGTATATACCCGTCGTAAGTCAGGCCAAAGAAGAAGGGAAGCCGCTCTATAATCTGGAAAACGAGGTGTTTGGCCTTAACCATGCGGACGTGGGCAGTATGCTCCTCACCCGCTGGAAAATTCCGTCGCTCATAATTAACCGCTTGAAATATCACCACAACCTGGAATCGTGCCCGGCCGAATATGCCATAGAGACAGCGGTAATCGTAACGGCCAACTATCTGTGTCATCTGAAAAATATGGGATTATCTCTGGTCCCGGAAATCAGCCTGAGCGAAACAGCCTTTAAGTCATTGCAAATTAAACCGGATCGCCTGGTTCAACTGGGCGAAAAATTAGAAGAGATGCGGGAAAAAATCAACAGCTTTGTGCAGTCCATGAAATAATGAAAAAGATGCAGGAAGTAGAATCTCTCAAGTTACAAAACGCACACCTCCAGCGGGCCCTCCAGGAGACTACCATAACCCTCCAGGAGAAGATCATCGAACTGTCCGTAATCAACCGGATAAGCGTCTGCCTGGAACATATCCACGCCCTCCAGTCGCTCTGTGAAAAGGTGGTAACCATTATCGCAGAAGAGACCGTGGCTGAAAACTGTTCTATTATGCTGTTGGATAACGAACAGTCCCGGCTTTATCTCCTGGCTGCCAATGACCAGATGGACAAAAGGTACCTTCTGGACAGTAACGCTATCGGGGACAAGGAAAAGCGACTCTACTCCTTCAGCGTGGGTGAAGGTGTGGCCGGCACGGCCCTTAAAGAAGGCAAAGCCATCTATGTCCCTGACACTGCCGCATCGGAATTATTTACGGAGGTAGATTCAAGCCGCATCAAAGTTCGGTCACTCCTGGCCATACCCCTGGTCGTCAACGAAAAGGCTATGGGAGTCATTAACCTAAGCCACCCGGATATAAATGCCTTCACAGACAACGACGTCAGAATCATGCAGATGGTGGCTAATTTTACCGCCGCAGTAATCAACAATGCCCTGCTGCATAATGAATTATCTCTAAAAAACAACTACCTGGAAAAGACACTGGAAGAACTCTCTGCGGCTCAAGCTGAGCTCCTCCAGGCCCAGAAAATGGAAAGTCTGGGCATAATGGCGGGCGGCATCGCCCATGACTTTAACAACATATTGGTAGGGATCCTGGGCTATGCCTCTCTCCTCAAGAACTTGGTGGCACAGGACGCCAAACTCCATAAATACGTTGACACCATTGAGACTTCAGCGTCGCGCGGCGCACAACTGACCCAGCAACTGCTGCTCTTTGCCCGGTCTAAAAAGACCGCCCTTGAGCCTGCAAACTTCAATACCATCATCAGGGAGGTCTTGGCCCTTTTCTCCACAGGCGTGGATAAAAAAATAACCATAGAAAAAAACCTGGCCCCGGATATAGGCATGGTGGATTGTGACAGCGGCCAGATGCATCAGGCCCTGTTAAATATCGTCATTAATGCCCGAGACGCCGTATCTGAAAACGGCAAAATAACCATAACCTCCGGCAATGTCTATGTAGAGGACACCTCTTCCCCGTCTTTGCAGGGCCTCGTCCCTGGAAACTACGTGCTCGTTTCCATAGCCGACAACGGCCAGGGAATGGACGAGGAGACCGTGGCGAAGATCTTCGATCCCTTCTTTACCACCAAAGAAAAGGGAAAGGGCACCGGACTCGGCCTTTCCATGGTCTATAACATAATAAAAAAGCATCGGGGAGCCATAGAGGTAACCAGTGAAATAGGAAAAGGCGCCACCTTTAAAATCTACCTGCCCTATTCTTCTGCGCAAAAGACGCCAGGCCGACCTCTAGAACCTTTAGAGGATAAATCTGATCATCCACAGGGCCATGAAACGGTTTTGCTTGTTGATGACGAAGAAGTGATAAGGGGATTTGCCTCTGAAATTCTGTCCGCGCATGGATATCAGGTCATAGCCTGCCGGAACGGCCGGGAGGCCTCAGAAATCTATGCCGCATCTCCGGGGAAGATTGACCTGGTTATCCTGGATCTCTTCATGCCGGTCATGGACGGGAAAGAAACGCTGGCTGCCCTCAAAAAGATTAATCCGCAGGCAAAGGTCGTCATCTCCAGCGGTTACGCTGAAACCAAGGAACTGAAGGGATTGGAAGGCGAGATATGCGCCTTTATCCACAAGCCATATAAGTCCGCCGAGTTATTAAAAAAGGTTCGAGAGGTCTTGGATAAGGAATGAACTTTTAGCACTCAGCTATCAGCATGAAGCCGGTCCACCGTTCACTGTTGACCGTTTACCGAAAGAAAATATCGGACAACGGTTAACGGATAACGGATAACAAACATGGTGACGGCTGATGGCTGAAGGCGTAAATCCGGAACGGTAGTTCCGGATGAACAATAATTCGTTATGATTCTCTGGATTTCTCTACGATCCTCTTAAGAAAATCATAAACGGGCGAAGCCAGTCCATAGATAACCACTCCGACCCAGCAGACACCAAGGAAGGTAAAGGTAACCAGGGTCAGAATCTGAACATAACCTAAGTCCTTCATAATGTTATATGGTTATCGGCACATCCCGGAAAAACTTAAATAAATGACCATGTTACCCGGCCTATAGAGGTTATAACCCCCTATTTTCACCTGAAAAGACCCCGGTATCCCCCTTTTCCAAAGGGGGACTTTAAATTCCCCCTTTAGCAAAGGGGTGTGAGGGGGGATTATTCTCATTGTTCCTTGTGCCTCCTTGAGACATGTGTGTTTCATATGGTAAGGCACGGCTATAGAAAACATTTGACAATTCCGATGCATATAGCGAAGATACGAGAGCCACAATAGAGATCGGCAACACATTTGTCAGGGGGGAATTTCTGGCATTCAGCCAGAGTAGAAATAGGCACCTTTGGAAAAATGAGGAACGTCCATAAATTTATAAGTTTCTTGTTGCCCGTAACGGCAGATAACAGCAGATTGGCGCGTCCACCCTTCAGGAAATTGAGGTAATAAATGAATTTTACTTATGATTTTGCGGAAATTAACGGCAAGTCGCCAATGATAGAATTCCTGGAGAGCCTGTCTCTCAAAGAACGTGCTAAAATATTTGCGTATATTGACAAACTGGTTGAGCTAAAGAGTGACGGGATATTTGAACTCAGGGTAAGTGTTGAGAATAGAATTTCCAGAAGCTTTTACTTCTATGAGTCAAAACGGCAGATTATTTTTACGCATGGTTTTGTAAAAAAGGAACAAAAAACGCCAAAAGGTGAGATAGAAAAGACAATATCGATCCGTAAAGCATTGAGAGGTGAAAAATGAATACCGCAAAAAAGTACTTTCAAAAACAGCTTTCTGTTCCTGAATTTAAACAGTCCTATATGGAAGAGAAAGTTAAACTGAACATTGAATATCAATTAGAAGAATTGAAGAAAGATATTCAGTCCTGTAAACCCAGTGAAGAAATTATTAAGAAAATTGATCGGATCGAGAAGTATGTTTTGTCTGCCTGACTTGCAAAGGCGCTTTTGTTTTTAAAGACTGCCTGCGCCGGACAGATAACAACAGCTCTGCGCAAAGGGCCTGACGGCAAACAAACAGTCTTCATGTTGGATTCCTCGACCGTGGCCTGGGAATCCGGGATGTCCATAAATTTCATAAATTATTTGGTAGCCTTGAACTATCGTTGTGCGAAATTGCCTGAAAAAATAATGGGGGTGAAAAGGATGGTGCATAATAAGGAACAAATGGGCATGGGAAGGCTTGTAGCGCAAGTGATAAGATTAACTGATTTGGCAGATTATCAAGAAGGCTCTGTGGTGAGCCGAACGATAATTGATAAAAAGACAGGTACAGTAACCTTTTTTGCCTTTGATGAGGGGCAAGGATTGAGTGAACATACTGCACCATTTGACGCTTTGGTTTATCTTCTCAAAGGTGAGGCAGAAATTGTCATCTCCGGCAAGCCTATTCGCTTAAAGGTGAGATGATTATAATGCCCGCCAATCAACCGCATGCTTTGAGAGCATTAAAGAATTTCAAGATGATTTTGACAATGATACGGTCTTGATATGAAAAACAGGACAGCAACTTCGCCTAATTCAGTGTAGCAAAGCACCCGCTTCCTTCCATCTCCGGCAAACTCGACAATCGCTCAATTTAGGTTATCTCCTTTCTTAAAATACCTGTCATGCGACATTTCTTTGCCGTTTTTAGACGACATCATGTGGCTGCAAGATGGCAAAAGCAGGTTGCTTTTTAAGGTGAGGTGGAGTATGAATATGCGTCTTATGTAAAGGACTTAAACGAAGGTTAAAGCCTGCGGCTACCAAAATTGATGAGCTCGTAAAAAGTAAAATTTTACCACAGAGATCGCTGAGAACGCCGAGATAACATATTGAATAGTTTACAGTTTTTCTCTGCGCGCTTTGCGTGCTCTGCGGTGAAAAGGCTTTTTTACGAATTGATCGAAATTACTACGTAACCGGTAGCCACCTGCCTCAGACGAACGAAGGAGATGGAGATCATGGCCAAGCCCTTGGTCGCAGATTATATCCAAAATCTGACCCCCTACCCGCCCGGCAAACCAATCGAAGAATTGGAAAGGGAATATGGTGTAAGAAACTCTATAAAACTGGCCTCAAACGAAAATGCCCTGGGCCCATCGCAAAAGGCGGTGGAGGCTATCAAAGCCGCCCTTGGCAAGTTGCACCGTTACCCGGATGGTAGTGGCTATTATCTGAAACAAGGCTTAAGCGAAAAACTCGGTCTTAGTACAGAAAACATCGTCCTCGGCAACGGCTCTAATGAACTGATCGAGCTGATTGTGCGCACCTTTCTTAACCCCGGCGACGAGGCCATCAGCAGCGATCCCACCTTCCTGGTCTATAGAAAAATGGTGCAGGCCGTAGGCGGCCGAAATATAGTCGTGCCGCTGAAGAAAGGCAGCCATGACCCGGCTGGGATAGCAAAAGCAGTCACCGCCGGGACAAAGGTAATATTTCTAGACAACCCCAATAATCCCATGGGGACTGTAGTGGCAAAAAAGGCCTTTGAACAATTTTTAAAAGACATCCCGCCGGGTGTGATCGTGGTGGCCGACGAGGCCTATTATGACTTTGTTACCACGGATAGCACCTTCTGCGGGCTAGATTACCTTGATTCCCCCTATCTGGTCATAACCTTAAGGACCTTCTCCAAGGCCTATGGTCTGGCCGGACTTCGTATCGGCTACGGGGTAATGAAAAAAGAACTCTCCGAATATATAAACCGCATCAGACAGCCTTTTAATGTCAATTCCCTGGCCCAGGTGGGCGCCCTGGCGGCGCTGAGTGATGAAGAACACCTGGCCGGAACAAAAAAAATGGTAGAAGAAGGTCTCAATTATCTAAGGGGTGAAGTCGGGCGCCTTGGTTACCGCTGTCTTCCCACCCAGACCAATTTTTTTCTTATAGACATAAAAACGGATGGCAAGGCGGTTTACGAAAAGCTCCTTCGCAAAGGGGTTATTGTAAGGCCCATGCATGCCTACAAATTGCCCGATTACATCCGCATAACCGTTGGCCTCCCGGCGGAAAATAAGCGATTTCTGGGCGCATTTAAAGAGGTCATGGAACCCCGTGGCTGATGATAGAATCCCGAAGGGGTTGCTCATAACTATAGACGGGCCGGCCGGTGCGGGTAAAAGCACTGTGAGTAAGAAATTAGCCGATATTCTGGGGTATGTGTATCTGGACACCGGCGCCTTATATAGGGCCTTAGCGCTTGCTGCCCAAAAAAATAATCTTAACCCCGATAAGGAAGAAGACCTGGAAAAGCTGTGCCGCAAGCCCGCCATCGCCCTGATCTATAACGGCGGCAAACTAACGGTTATCCTGGCCGGAGAGGATGTCAGTGAAGAAATCCGGTCCCCGGAGATCAGCATGCTTTCATCATATATCTCGGCCAAGCCGATGGTCAGAGAATCCTTGCTGGAGATGCAAAGGGACATCGGCAAAAGGGGCAGCGTAGTGGCGGAAGGAAGAGACATGGGAACCGTGGTCTTTCCCGATGCCGATGTCAAATTTTATCTGGACGCCTCACCGGAAGAAAGGGCCTCAAGAAGGCACAAAGAACTACTGCAAAAAGGCAATAACCTGGATTACGAACAGGTCTGTAAAGAGATGTTAAAAAGAGATGCTGACGACAGCAGCCGGGCCGTAGCCCCGTTAATACCCGCCCCGGATGCTATTTTTGTAGATAGTACAGGCAAAAGCATAGATGAGGTAATTGTCTTTATGCTGGCCAAGACAGAAGAAAAGACCGCTCTCACGGCTTGCCTGCGAGCTGCGCACAAGCAGGTTTAGCTTCTCCCCGCTTTTTAGATATTAAATCCGTGAAACAGGTTGAACTTTCCGCCTCAGTTTGTTATATACTACACAATAGTTATTGAAAATAGGGAGAATTGTTGATTAATGGACATAAAAGACCACACCACAACGGAAGAAATATCAAAAACAGACCTGCTTAAGTCCGACAGCGAAGAGAATAAACAGGACACGGCCCACCGCAGGCAGGAGGCCGCCGAATCGCTGGAATTTAATAAACTTTATGAAGAGAGCCTGAAGACGATCCAGAACGGTGAGATTCTTCATGGCAAGATTATAAGTATTAACAGAGACTATGTGGTGGTTGACGTAGGCTGTAAGTCAGAGGGTCAGGTGCCTATTGAAGAATTCACAGGCGAAGATGGTCAGGTGCAGGCCTCTGTCGGAGAAACAATAGATGTTTACCTGGAAAGGCGAGGCCGGGAGGATGGCTTATCCTTACTGTCTAAAAAACGGGCCGATAGAATCAAGTCCTGGGATACCATCGAGCAAAACTTCAGCGAGGGTTCCAGTATAGAAGGCAAGATAGTGGGGAAGGTTAAGGGCGGCTTTAATGTAGATATCGGCATCAATGCATTTTTGCCCGCATCTCAAGCCGATCTACGGCCGATCAAGGACGCGGAAAGTCTCATCGGCAATAAATATCGTTTCAGGATATTAAAAATAAACAGAGACCGCTCTAACGTCATTCTCTCACGGCGGGCCCTTTTAAACGAAGAAAGAAAGGCATTGAAAAACAAAACGCTTTCTACAATTGCGGAAGGACAAACGGTAGAAGGAAAGGTCAAAAATATCACTGACTACGGCATATTTGTCGATCTGGGAGGCATTGATGGCCTTTTACATATAACCGATATGTCCTGGGGGAGAGTAGAGCATCCCTCCGGTGTATATAGACCCGGCGACGCCATAAAGGCAAAAATCCTGAGCGTTGACCGGGGTAACGAAAAGATTTCGCTGGGATTAAAACAGCTAATCTCTGATCCATGGGAATCAGTTACAGATAAATATCCGCCCGGTGCACGGGTTCAGGGAAGGGTAGTCAGCCTCGCCGAATACGGCGCCTTCGTTGAGTTGGAAGAAGGTGTGGAGGGCTTGGTACACATTTCAGAGATGTCGTGGAACAAGAAGATTCGCCATCCGCATCAAGTGCTGTCCATGGGCGACACTGTTGAGGTAATGGTCCTGAATACGGATGCCACGGCCAAACGCATTTCTCTGGGGTTAAAGCAGGTGAAACCTAACCCCTGGGACGTTATAGCAGAAAAATATCCGGTAGGAACGGTAATTGAAGGGAAGATCAAGAACATTACGGACTTCGGGATATTTATCGGTATAGAGGAAGAGATCGACGGCCTGATACATATCTCTGACCTTTCCTGGACGAAAAAGATTAAACATCCGGCCGAACTCTACAAAAAGGGGCAGCTTATTAAGGCCATTGTCCTGGGTATAGACAGCGAACATAAAAAATTCTCCCTCGGAGTCAAGCAATTGCAGCCCGATCCCTGGAGCAAGGTCTCCAGCGTCTATCCCGCAGGAACCAGGGTAACCGGCGCTATAACAAACATCACGGACTTCGGTATCTTTATCCAGTTGGAAGAAGGCATCGAAGGGTTGGTGCATGCATCGGAAGTCAGCCGGGATAAATCGAAGGATATACGTGAACTTTACAAGACGGGTGATATGGTTACTGCCCAGGTGATAAATATCTCACCGGAAAAAAAGAAGATTGGTTTATCCATAAAAAAACTGGAAATAGAAGAAGAGAAATCTTCAGCTAATGGCTATCTCGCCAAGGATGAAAACGCTACATCTACTCTGGGAGATCTTTTAAAAAGAGAACTCGCCAATAACCATTAATAAAACGCCATAAGACATGAAAAAGCATCCGATCTTATTCGGGTTAGCCATTCTGGCCTCTATTTTTTTCGGACTCATTGTTATTGTCTTTATATTTGCCTGGGTCGGCGACCAAGGGCGGCTATTAGCGCCGGGCGAAAAAATTGGCATAGTTGAAATAAACGGGTTAATCACAGACTCTAAAGAAACCATCCAGGGCCTTTCGGCCTTACGTAAAAACCCGCAGATTAAGGCCATTGTTGTCCGTATCGACAGTCCGGGCGGCATAGTGGGCGCTTCTCAGGAAATATATACTGAGGTAAAAAGGGCCGGCCAGGTAAAACCGGTGGTCGCCTCCTGCGGCTCCATAGCTGCCTCCGGCGGCTATTATATAGCGGTAGGGGCAAATAAGATCATAGCCAATCCCGGGACGATAACCGGCAGCATCGGTGTTATTATGAAGTTTGCCAACGCAGAGGAACTATTACGTAAAATCGGCCTGAAAGTAAGCTCTTTAAAAAGCGGCGAATTAAAGGACGCAGGCTCCCCAACCCGGGAAATGACGGCCAAAGAAAAGGCCATGGTTCAGGGAGTCATAGATGATGTACAATCCCAGTTTGTAGAAGTTGTGGCCAGCGGACGCAAAATGCCTCAAGAAAAAATCCGGGAAATAGCCGATGGCCGGATTTTCTCCGGTAAACAGGCCATGGAGCTGGGCCTGATTGACAAACTCGGGAATATGGAAGAGGCCATAGCAGCGGCCGGACAGATGGCGGGCCTCAAAGAAGAGCCCGAAGTGATATACCCCAAGAAAAAAGGAATATCCTTCTGGGAACTTATCCTGGACACCACCTTTAGGGAGGGCGTTCTAGAGGGGCTTTTCTACATTCCCTACAAACTTTCTTTCGAGGCCGGATTAGGAAGTTAGGGGTTCTCCCCCATTGGAATAATGAAACATTGGAATGACGAGGTGTATCTTATGGTTAAAAGCGATCTAATAAATCAACTAAGCGAACGGTTCCCTAAATATTACAAAAAAGATATACAGGTCATAGTGGATACCATTTTTGAAACCATGCAAAAATCTCTATCTCAAGGTAGGCGTGTAGAAATAAGAGGTTTTGGCACTTTTAATCCCCGGATGAGGAAATCACGCCTAAGTAAAAATCCAAAGACCGGGGCGGCAATGGAATTAAAGGCCAGGAGAACAGTCCTCTTCAAGATGGGTAGAGAACTTAAAAAGTCCTTAGCTAAATAGACTGATACCTCCCTTTCCTGCGCGTATTATTTCCGGGCTGTCATCAATAAGCGAAACTACTGTAGAAGGCTCGGGATACAGTATTCCCCCATCAACAACCAGGTTCAAAGAAGACCCTAATTTCTCTTCTATCTCTTCGGGGTCCCCGGTCATTATCTGAGAATCTCCTACAGCAGCGCTGGTGCTGACAATAGGATGCCCCAATGCCCGTACTATAGCCAGACAAACGGTATGGTCAGGAACCCTGATCCCAACCGTTCTGCGGCGGGTAAGCATCAATTTTGGCACCAGGCTGGACCCCTCCAGGATAAATGTATAGGGCCCGGGCAGCAGCTTTCTCATAATCTTATAGGCAAAGTTGGAAACGTGGGCATATTCGCTGATATTCTTAAGGTCGGCGCAGATAAAACTAAAGGGCTTATGCCTTGGCCTATGTTTTATCTGGTAAATCTTCTCTATAGCCTTTTTATTAAAAATATCACAACCTATCCCATATACAGTATCAGTCGGATAAGCAATAATCCCGCCGGAACGAAGTACCTCTACTGTTCGATTAATCAATCTGGGTTGGGGATTGACAGTATTAACGGAAATAATCAAAAGGTATCGCCTCCCTTTCCTTTTGTCTGTGAATATAGTAATATATAAAACCCAATGTCAAGCCTAGCCCTGTCTCCATGATGCAACAAAATTTAGCCTCTATAGACGTCGGCACAAACACCTTACGTCTCTGGATTGGTAAAATCAAAGACAAAAAAATCCTCACCCTTCATACGGACAGAGCCAACGTCAGGTTAGGAGAAGGTCTCAAACAGCAGGGTGTTATAAACGAGAAAGCTGTAGCCAGGGCTGCGCCGATTCTGGTGCGTTTTAGGGAGGCAATGGAAAGGCGCTCAGTCGATGACCTCCGGGCCATAGGAACCAGTGTCTTTCGCAAGGCCGGTAATGGGGGAGAAACCATACAACGGCTCTATAATCAAACAGGCGTCCCTATCGATATAATATCCGGTGAAGAAGAGGCCAGTCTCTCTGTAAAGGGTATCTTATGGAATTTCCCGCAATCCTGTAATCGGGCTGTGGTCGTGGATGCAGGCGGCGGCAGGACGGAACTCATTATAGTCAGAGATTACAGAATCGAAGCCGTTCATAGCATTGACCTGGGGGCGGTATATCTCACCGAGACCTGTTTTGAGCATGATCCCCCGCTGGAAAAGGAGATAGAGGGTCTCAGGGCTTGTGTGGCCGAACAATTAGGCAAGGTCACAATGCTCGCGCCGTTTAAAGATATTATATGTGAAGGAGGATACAGGCTGGTTGGCACCGCGGGAACAGCGACCACCTTGGCCGCCATGGACCTGGCCCTCTGTGATTATATTTCTGAGCTGGTGCATGGGCATGTCCTGACCATAAACAAACTGCTTGCACTATTCGACCGGTTAGGGGTAAAAAAGGCCAGGGACAGATTAGTCCTGGCCGGCCTCGAACCAGGGAGAGAAGATATTATCCTGGCCGGATTAATAATATGGATAGGGATCCTGAAGGCCTTTTCCCTCCCGGAAATGACCGTCAGCCACAACGGTATCCTGGAGGGAATAGCCATAGATCTGTGGGAAAGGAATAAACAAAAATGTTACACGAAATAAAAGAAGCTTATACCTTTGACGACCTGTTGCTGGTACCCCAGAATTCATCAGTTTTACCCAAGGATGTGGATACGGCTACCCGGTTGACACGCAACATTAAGCTCAGTATCCCCCTGATCAGCGCCGCTATGGATACTGTAACCGAGGCCCATACAGCCATCAGCATGGCCCGGGAAGGCGGATTGGGAATCATACACAAGAACATGCCGATCGAAAGCCAGGTGCTGGAGGTGGAAAAGGTCAAGAAGTCTGAAAGCGGCATGATTGTTGATCCGGTGACCGTCAGCCCGGGACAGAAGATATACGAGGTATTGAACATCATGCAGCAATACCGCATCTCAGGCGTGCCGGTAGTCGAAGGGAAAAAGCTGGTCGGCATTGTCACTAACCGAGACCTTCGCTTTGAGACCAATCTGGATCAGGACGTGGAAAAAGTAATGACCAAGGAGGACCTGGTAACCGCTCCGGTAGGAATAAGCCTGGAAGAATCAAAGGTTCTTCTGCATAAGAAGCGTATTGAAAAACTATTAGTGGTTGATGATGAAGGAAATCTGAAGGGCCTGATCACCATAAAAGATATTGAAAAAATAATAAAATATCCCATGGCCTGCAAGGATAGCCTGGGTCGGCTCAGAGTAGGCGCGGCCGTGGGCGTGGGTCCGGGACGGATTGAACACGTAAATGCCTTGGTGGAGGCCGGGGTTGACGTTATAGTTATTGATTCTGCCCATGGAGACTCAGAAAACGTCGTCAAGGCGATAAAAGATATCAGAAAGCATTTTTCCGGGCTGGAACTTGTCGCCGGTAATGTAGCCACCGCGGAAGGCGCTGAACGATTAATTAAGGCCGGGATAACCGGCGTAAAGGTGGGGGTCGGCCCCGGCTCCATCTGTACGACACGCATCGTCGCCGGCATCGGAATACCACAAATGACGGCTATACACAACTGTGCGCTGGTATGCAATAAGTATGACATACCGGTCATTGCGGACGGCGGCATCAAGTTTTCCGGGGATGTAACCAAGGCCATAGGCGCCGGGGCCCATTCTGTGATGATAGGAAGCCTTTTTGCCGGCACGGAAGAAAGCCCGGGTGAAACCGTGCTCTATCAGGGGCGGACCTACAAGGTCTATCGGGGCATGGGATCGTTAGAGGCCATGAAAAAAGGAAGTAAGGATCGCTACTTCCAGGAAAATATCGAACAGTTGTCCAAGCTTGTGCCGGAGGGCATTGAAGGCCGGGTTCCCTACCGCGGTCCTTTGGCAGCCACGGTATATCAATTGATAGGCGGCCTGAGGGCGGGTATGGGTTATGTAGGCTGTAAAACCATAGAGGAACTCCGCCATAAAGCGACTTTCGTCAGGATTACCCCGGCCGGCCTGAGAGAAAGCCATGTCCACGACGTCATCATAACCAAAGAGGCCCCGAACTATAGGGTGGAGCAATAAAAATGCGTAACCGTTCACGGTTGACCGTTCACAGTTCACCGAAAAAACGTTTTTCAGGTTCTTACGGACAACAGCTAACTGATAACGGTAAACGGATACTTCTAGGTGCGACTAGGAGTCGCAGCAAGATGCCGCTCCTACAAGGAAAAGTGCAAAAACAAGGTCTATGCGATCATGAAAAATAATATTCACGCCGAAAAAATACTGATCCTGGATTTTGGTTCGCAATATACCCAGCTTATCGCCAGGCGCATCCGCGAAAACAAGGTTTATTGCGAGATGCACCCCTTTAACCTGTCGTTAGCCGCAATCCGCGCCTTCCAGCCGAAGGGTGTTATACTTTCCGGAGGACCGTCCTCGGTCTATGATAAGGGCGCCCCCATAAGCACACCGGAAATCTATGATCTTGGCGTACCGGTACTGGGCATCTGTTATGGTATGCAGCTTATGGCCCATCAATTCGGCGGAAAGGTGGCGCATGCCGCAAAGCGGGAATACGGCCATGCCGATCTCTTCATCGACGACGCCAGAGACCTGTTTTACGGCCTGGAACCGGGTCTGGAGAAGACCCACCCGGTGTGGATGAGCCACGGGGACAAAGTTAACCGCCTCCCGGCCGGATTCGCGCCTGTCGCCCACACAGCGCACTCCTCTATTGCCGCCCTGCGGCACAGGGAAAGGCCTCTATTTGGGGTGCAATTCCATCCCGAGGTGGCGCACACCTCCATCGGAAATCATATCCTGAAAAACTTCATAATCCGCATCTGTAAGATCAAACCGCGCTGGACCATGAAGTCCTTCATTGAGACCACGGTGGAGGCCATTAGAGAAAAGGTCGGCCCGGATCGGGTTATTTGCGGCCTCAGCGGCGGTGTGGACTCTTCAGTGGTAGCCGTGCTCATACATAAGGCCATCGGCCCGCAGCTTACCTGTATCTTCGTAAATAACGGGATGCTCCGGAAGGGCGAGCCGGAAAGCGTCCGCAATCTCTTCACGCGGCATTATAATATTAAACTCGCCGATGTGGACGCCTCGGGGTATTTCCTTAAACAACTGAAAGGGGTCGTTGATCCTGAGGTCAAGAGGCGTATCATAGGTCACGGCTTCATACATATCTTCGAGAAGGAGGCCCGGCGCATAGGTAAGGTCAAGTACCTGGCCCAGGGCACCCTGTACCCGGATGTTATTGAAAGCGTCTCCTTTAAAGGCCCTTCCGCCGTAATCAAGACCCACCATAATGTGGGCGGCCTGCCGGAAATCATGAAGCTTGAACTCATTGAACCCCTCCGGGAACTATTCAAGGATGAAGTGCGCAAGGTCGGCCTGGAGCTGGGCATGCCAAAAGATATCGTCTATCGACAGCCGTTTCCCGGACCGGGGCTGGCCATCCGTATCCTTGGGGAGGTAACCGCAGAAAGGCTGGCTATCCTGCGGGAAGCCGATGCCATCGTCCTCGGAGAGGTAAAAAAGGCCGGTCTATACCGAAAGGTATGGCAGTCCTTTGCTGTCCTCTTACCTATCAAGACGGTGGGAGTTATGGGCGACCAGAGGACGTATGAGCATGTCATAGCCCTTCGGGTGGTGGACAGCCTCGATGCCATGACCGCTGATTGGAGCAAGATACCCTACAACCTGCTCAGCGCCATATCCAATCGCATCATTAATGAGGTAAAGGGCGTAAACCGCGTAGTTTATGACATCTCTTCCAAGCCGCCCAGCACTATAGAATGGGAATAGGATAGTACTACCGTATCATGGAACGTGCCAATTTTATCCATCTGCATGTCCATACCGAATACAGCCTCCTGGACGGCGCCATCCGCCTCAGGGATCTATTCCGCACGGCCAAAGAATACCGCATGCCGGCCATAGCCATGACCGACCACGGCAACATGTTCGGCGCCGTTGATTTCTATCAGATGGCCCGGCAAAACGATATAAAACCCATCATCGGCTGCGAGGTCTATGTAGCGCCCAGAAACCGTTCGGATAAAACCCCGCGGGGAAACGAAGAGACCGCCTTTCACCTGGTCCTCCTGGCCCAGAACCAGGAGGGATACAAAAACCTCTGCCGGCTGGTAACCGCCGCATACTTCGAGGGCTTTTACTACAAGCCGCGCGTCGATAAAGAACTCCTGGAAAGATATAATGCCGGGCTTATCGCCATGAGCTCCTGCCTGCATGGCGAGATCCCTTTTGCCCTCCTTCACGAAGGCGAAAAGGCCGCCCTGGAAAAAACCGCTGCATACGCCCGCATCTTTCCGGATCGCTTTTACTTAGAACTCCAGGAAAATGGCATTGCCGAGCAGAAGACGGTTAACAGCGGCCTCAAGGTGATCGCCGATCGCCTCTCCCTGCCTCTGGTAGCCACCAATGACTGCCACTATCTGCGCCGGGAAGACGCCCGCGTTCATGATGTCCTCCTCTGTGTGCAGACCGGAAAGACCGTCGGGGATCAGAACAGGATGAGATTCTCTACCGACCAGCTTTACCTGCGTTCACCGGCCGAGATGGAGTCGCTTTTTTCCGATACCCCGGAGGCCTTACAAAATACGGTAGAAATCGCCCGGCGTTGTAATCTGGAGCTCGAACTGGGGGAATATCATTTCCCCGTCTATCCTGTGCCGGAGGGAGAAACGCTCGACAGTAAACTGGCAGAGGAAGCCAAGGAGGGGCTTAACGAACGGCTTGAGGCCATGACCCGGAAGGAAGGGCCGGATGAAAAAAAGGAAAGGGGTTACCGGGAGAGACTGGCCTACGAACTGGACGTTATCCGGCAGATGGGCTTTTCCGGTTATTTTCTCATCGTATCCGATTTTATCAACTACGCCAAAAAGAAGGGCGTCCCGGTCGGTCCGGGACGCGGTTCGGCCGCCGGCAGCCTGGTGGCCTATGCCTTGCGCATCACGGACATTGACCCGTTGCCTTATGACCTCCTCTTTGAGCGCTTTCTGAACCTCGAAAGGCGCAGCATGCCGGATATTGATGTCGATTTCTGCAAGGATAGAAGGGAAGAAGTCCTGGAATACATATCGCAAAAATATGGAGGTAAGGACTATACGGCCCAGATTATAACCTTTGGTAAGATGCAGGCCCGGGCCGTGATACGGGATGTGGGGCGGGCCATGAGCATACCTTACGGCGAGGTGGACCGGATAGCCAAGCTGATCCCCAATCAACTGAATATAAGACTGGAAGAGGCCCTGGGAAAAGAGCCTCGGCTCAGGGAATTGGCGGAACAAGACCCCAGGGTGAAAGACTTGATTACGGTCTCCATGGCCCTGGAGGGATTACCGCGGCACGCCTCTACCCACGCTGCGGGCGTGGTCATTTCAGATAGACCCATAGTGGAATATCTGCCGCTGTATCGGGGTCCCAAGGGTGAAGTGCTCACCCAGTATCACATGAAGGCCGTGGATAAGATCGGCCTGGTTAAATTTGATCTCCTGGGTCTGAAAAACCTGACTATCATCCGTCATGCCCAGGAATTGATTCGAAAAGAATATAACGAGGCGCTGGATTTCGAGCAAATACCCCTGGATGATCAAAAGGCCTATGAACTGCTTTCCCGCGGAGACACAACCGGCGTCTTCCAGCTTGAAAGCGCTGGGATGAAAGAATTGCTTATCAAGATGAAACCCCAGACCTTTACCGACCTCATCGCCTCCGTGGCCCTCTACCGCCCGGGCCCGCTGGAAAGCGGCATGGTCGATGACTTCGTAAAGGGCAAACACGGCCAGATTGAGGTAAGCTATCCCGTACCCCAGTTGGAAGAGATACTCAAAGAGACTTACGGGGTGATCGTCTATCAGGAACAGGTCATGCAGATCGCCGGCACCTTGGCCAATTACTCCATGGGTGACGCCGATGTACTCCGTGCGGCTATGGGAAAGAAGATACCCGAAATAATGGCCGCGCAAAGGGAAAAGTTCGTCACCGGCGCCACAAAAAACAGCGTCCCCAGGAAAAAGGCGGAAAAGCTGTTTGACCTCATGGAAAAATTCGGCGGTTATGGCTTCAATAAATCCCATAGCACGGCTTACGCCCTTATCGCTTACCAGACCGCCTATCTCAAGGCCCATTATCCCCTGCCCTTTATGGCCGCCCTGCTTACCAGCGACATGGACTCCACGGATAACGTGGTTAAACATATAGCAGAGTGTCGTGAGCATGGGATTGAGATCCTGCCGCCGGACATCAATGAAAGCGACAGCGACTTCAGTGTGGTTAAAGGAAAGATTCGCTTTGGTCTGGCCGCCGTAAAGAATGTGGGGATGGGAGCCATTGACTCCATAATCGCCGCCCGGACCCAGGAAGGCCCGTTTACCTCTCTGGAAAACTTCTGCCTCAGGGTTGACCTGCGGCGGGTCAACCGCCGGGTGACGGAAAGCCTGATAAAGGCCGGGGCCTTTGATTATATGGGCGCCAGGCGTGCCCAGCTTTTTGCTGTCCTGGATGATGAGATAGGCCTGGCCCAAAGCAGGCAGCGTCAAAAGGAATCCAGTCAAATGTCTATATTCAGCGAAAAGACCCTTTCGGATACCGGTTCATCCATCACCCTGCCTATCATGGAAGAGTGGCCTCGAGACCAGTTGCTAAATTTTGAGAAGGAGGCGCTGGGTCTCTACATAAGTGAGCACCCCCTCAACGGATATACCCAGGAGATGGAAAAGTTGGTTACGGCCAATACTGTTCAGGTCGCTGCCCTCCCGGAGGGTAAGGAAGTTACACTGGCGGGCCTGGTCAGGAGCATAAAAGAGATAAGCACCAGAAAGGGTGAACGGATGGCCTTCCTTTCTCTGGAAGACCTCCAGGGTGTGGTTGAAATAGTAGTTTTTGCGGATAGTTACCGCGACTGCCAGGATCTGCTTAAAAGCGATAAGCCCTTACTGGTAAAAGGTAAGATCGCCGGTGATGAAAGAGGGTCTAAGATAATAGCGTCTGAGATTCTCGGTCTCAGCCAGGCGCTGGAAAAAAGTGTCGCCGCATTGGATGTGCGGCTTTCCCTGGTGGGATTAACGCCGGAAAAGATCATAGGATTAAAGAATATAGTCGAGGGGCATAAGGGCCATTGCCCGTTGTTTCTCCATTTTAATCTCCCCGGCAAGGGCGAAGTGACCATAAGTCTCCCATCCGCGCTTAAGGTCGCTCCTTCTGCCGGGTTTATAAAGGAGATCGAGGCCTTTTTGGGCTATCCAGCCGTTCAAAACTCCCATGTTAACGGTGCATCCAGCTAGTTATGTCTGAATTAAAGAAAATCCTGGAGGCCTTGATATTCGTCTCCGAAACACCGCTCCGCCGGGATAAGATTATTGATGTCCTCCCGGAATACAAAAAGGAGGAGATAGAGGCAACCCTTATTCAACTCAAGGACGAATACGATGCCGAAGGCCGCAGCTTCGCCCTTTATGAGGTAGCCGAAGGCTTCCAGTTCAGGACAAGGCCTGAATACAGGGATTGGATTGCCCGCCTGAAAAAATCCGCTCCGGCGCGGCTCAGCCGCGAGGCCATGGAAACGCTGGCCATTATTGCCTACAAGCAACCCCTATTGCGGTCTGAAATAGAAAGGATCCGCGGGGTAGATGTGAGCGGCGTTCTGAAATCGCTTCTGGAAAAAAAACTTATTCGCATCGTAGGACGCAACAAGGAATTAGCCGGGAAACCCCTTATCTACGGAACCACCCAAAGATTTTTAGAGGTATTTGATCTAAGGGATCTGTCCTCCCTTCCCAATCTTAAAGAAATCAAGGCCCTTACCCCCGATACTGTCGAGGGCAAAGAAAGGACTCCGGACCTCTTTGACCGGTCTGAGGGAACCGGAGCTGATAGCTGACGGCTGAACGCTGATAGCTGGAATGTTTTATGGAAGAAAGACTGCATAAGACATTGGCCCGGCTCGGGATCGCCTCGCGAAGACACGCCGAAGATCTCATTCGCCAGGGCCGAGTTACAGTAAATGGCCGCATAGTTACTGCCATGGGTATAAAGGTGGACACCGAAAAGGATATGATCCTCATCGATGGCCGGCCATTACCACCTCCGGCGCCTCTTATCTATGCCCTTTTAAATAAACCCAAAGGATTTGTGACCACGCTGCGGGATCCCCAAAAAAGGCCGATAGTTACCGACCTCTTGAAAGATATATCCATCCGTGTCTGTCCGGTGGGAAGGCTGGATTACGACACCGAGGGCCTTCTATTGCTTACCAACGACGGGGACTTGTCCTTTAAACTCCAGCACCCGCGTTTTAAGGCGTACAAGACCTACGAAGCAGAGGTAAAAGGGAGACCTGCGAAGCAGGCTATTGATCGCCTGAGAAACGGAGTTATGATAGAAGGCCGTAAGACGCAGCCTGCCCTGGTTAAGTGCCTCAGGGAAAAAGAAGATTCATCTCTTCTGGAGATAACCATCCGGGAAGGCCGGAAAAGGCAGATAAAAAAGATGTGCTCAACCATCGGGCATCCCGTGCTTAACCTGCGCCGTACAGCCTTTGCCGATCTCAAATTGGGTCATCTGGCCCTTGGTCAGTACCGGCTTCTCAATACGGAAGAGGTCAGAAAACTCAAAAATTACGTAACCATGCAGCCACAAGGGCGCTAAGACGCAAAGAATGGATAAGAAAAAAAGTAAAAATAATGTTATCAGTTTGATGAACAGAAGCAGTGTCCCACAAGAAGCCCGAAAAATAGGTTCTGCTTGAGTAAGGGAGATAAGGATAGGGATTCTTATAGGCCCCTTTGCCTATTGCGCAAGGCTTCAGAACTTGACGTCTTCATAAAGAGTCTATTTGCGGCATTGCGCTGCACCCTTTTGTCATTCGGCGTAGCTTCATGAGTGAGATGGTGAGGTAATGAGATAAAATTGACTTTCCAGAAGATCTAGGAATCCGGGATTACACTATTTTTGTGGTTTTTCCCAATCCGGAATAATCTTCTCGTTCTTTCCTGAAGCTTTTCCATATAGATATAAACAACCGGTGTGATATAGAGCGTCAATAGCTGAGAGAGCAGCAGCCCACCGACCACGGCCAGACCTAAGGGCCGCCTTGCTTCGGCTCCGGCGCCAAAGCCAAGCGCTATTGGAAGAGTTCCCATAAGCGCAGCCATGGTGGTCATCATGATTGGCCGGAAACGAAGGATGCAACCTTCGTAGATAGCTTGGGCCGGCGGCTTTCCCTCGCGTCGCTGAACAGCTAAGGCGAAATCGATCATCATAATGGCGTTTTTCTTCACGATTCCTATGAGCATTATGATCCCAACCCAGGCATAAATACTCAAATCTATTCGGAAGATAAGGAGTGTGACAAGAGCCCCTACTCCAGCTGAAGGAATCCCTGACAGGATCGTCAACGGATGAATAAAACTTTCATATAGTATCCCAAGGATTATGTAAATGACCAGAATGGCCATAACTAAGAGGATCCACATACCTTTTAAGGACGATTGAAATTCCTGCGCGGTTCCCTGGAAACTGGTGCTGAGGGTAGCGGGCAGGCGAAGGTCCCGGACCAGCTTCTGTATCCGGCCCACGCCGTCACCAAGAGCAATCCCCGGTTTAAGATTAAAGGAAATGGTTACAGAAGGTAGCTGGCCCGTATGGTTGATGGTTAGTGGGCTAATAGTCCGCCTCAATCTGGCCACCGTATCACATGGCACAAGTTGGCCGCCTGCCGAGCGGATATAAAGCATGGAAAGGGAGTCTGGCGAAAGCTGGAATTGTGGCTGTACTTCCATAATAACCTGATACTGGTTGGTTGGTGTATAGATAGTAGAGATTTGTCTGGAGCCGTAGGCGTTGTAAAGTGTGTTTTCAATCTGATCTGCCGTAATACCGCAAGCTTGTGCCTTATCACGATCGATATCCACAAACACCTGGGGACTTGCGATCTGTAAGTCACTATTCACATCCTGCAGTTCCGGAAGCTCACGCAATTTATTTTCAAGCAAGGGAGCCCACTGATATAGTTCCTTTATATCCGGGCCCTGAATGGTATACTGGTAGAGGCTCTTGGTCGTACGTCCCCCGATGCGGATCGAAGGGGGATTCTGGAGAAAGGCCCTGATCCCCGGAATCCTTGCCAATTTTGCCCGAAGCCGTTGGATTATTTCGTTGGCATCCACTTTTCGCTCGGACATCGGTTTTAGACGAAGGAAGAATCGTCCGGAATTGCCGGTCGGACTCATACTGCTCGCTCCAACACTAGACATAAAGCCGTCCACTGCAGGCTCTTGCCGGATCACGTCAGCAACCGCTTTCTGATGCCGAACCATGGAATCAAAAGAGATATCCTGAGCAGCTTCGGTAAACCCCCGTATCTGGCCGGTATCCACATCCGGCACGAATCCTTTGGGGACTATCATGAAAAGATATCCCGTGGCAAAGATAAGGAGAATGGATAGGATCAGAGTGGCCAGACCATGTTTTAGCACCCATTTAAGAGTAACATCGTAGGCGTTGAGCATGCCATTAAAAAAGCGTTCGGAAAAAGCATAGAACTTGCCATGCTGTTCCGCGCCATGGGGCTTTAGAAAGCGGCTGCAAAGCATCGGGGAAAGAGTAAGCGAAACCACTCCTGACACCAGGATGGCTACTCCAATAGTCACAGCAAATTCGTGGAGCAATCGTCCCAGAACGCCTCCCATAAAGAGAAGCGGGATAAATACCGCGGCAAGCGAGATGGTCATGGACACAATGGTAAAAGCAATCTCTCTGGACCCATCAAGAGCGGCCTGGAGTTTCCCCTTGCCCATCTCCATATGCCGCACTATATTCTCGAGCATTACAATGGCATCATCTACCACGAAACCCACACAAAGAGTCAGCGCCATTAGAGACAGGTTATCCAGGCTGTAACCCAGAAGGTACATGACCGAGAAGGTGCCGATGATCGACATGGGGAGCGCCAGGCTCGGTATGATCGTAGCTGAGATGTTCCTGAGGAAAAGGAAGATCACCAAAACCACAAGACATATACTTAAATAAAGCGTAAACTTAACATCCGCAATCGATTCACCGATGGATTCGGAACGGTCATACAGGATATTGAGGTCGATGGAAGCAGGTATCTGAAGCCGGAAAGTGGGTATGAGCTTCTTGATGGCGTTTACTACCTCAACCGTGTTGGTCCCGGGCTGGCGCTGAACGGCCAGGACTATGGCGCGGCGGCTCTCGGATGCGGTATTGAACCAGTTGGCCACTTTATCGTTTTCAACGCTGTCAACGACCTTGCCCAGTTCCTGCAGCCGGACCGGAGCCCCATTGCGATAAGCTACTATAAGCGTGCGGTAGGATGCTGCATCTGTGAGTTGTCCCGTCGCTTGTATAGTAAGGGCCTGATGCCTGCCATACAGTGTACCGGTAGGGAGATTAACGTTGCCCCTCATGACGGCCTTTTCCACTTCATCGAGCCCGATTCCTTTTGAAGACAAAGCATTCGGGTCCACCTGAATACGAACCGCGTACTTCTGCGATCCATATACCTGGACCTGAGCCACACCGCTTATCATGGAGATACGCTGGGCCATTAATGTTTGGGCGTACTCGTCTACAGTAGAAAGCGGCAGAACGGGCGAGCTCAATGCGAGGTAGAGGATCGGCTCGTCCGCGGGATTGACTTTCCGGAACGAGGGGGGGTTTGGCAAATCGGCCGGAAGAAGTCGCTGGGCCTTGGATATGGCAGTCTGGACATCCTGGGCCGCGGCATCAAGGTCCCGATCCAGAGAAAATTGAAGCGTGATCTGGGTATTTCCCAGGGCGCTGGTCGAGGTCATGGAATCGAGTCCGGCGATTGTGGAAAATTCGCGCTCGAGAGGAGTCGCAATGGAAGAGGCCATGGTTTCGGGGTTGGATCCAGGAAGAGTTGCTGAGACCTGAATCGTGGGAAAATCTACATTCGGCAGCTCACTTACCGGGAGAAGCCGGTAAGCAGCAATACCGAATAATAAGACGCCAATCATGACGAGTGTGGTCATGACCGGACGCTCTATGAATAGTTGGGGGATATTCATCAGGGATTATCCTTGACCTCTTTCGAAGTCACTATCCTTACGGTTCTATTCGACGCCCTTTACAAGTTTGACCTTTGCACCCGGGAAGAGTTTCAAGTGGCCATCGGTCACTATCCATTCGCCAGGCTTTATCCCCTTATCTATCACCGTTTTTTCTCCAAGCGTCCTTCCCACGACTATGAGGCGAACCTCCGCAATAAGGTCAGGCCTGACTACGAAAACAAACGGCCCTTGCTGTCCGGCCTGAACGGCATGGGAAGGGACTATAACTGCCGCATCCTGTTTTCCGAGTGTCAAAGTCACATTAACAAACTGTCCCGGCCATAAGCTCGTATCCCGATTGGGGAAGATGGCCTTGAGCTGGATGGTACCTGTTCCAGGGTCCACCGTGTTATCAATAGAGGCCAGCTCACCACGGAGAGGCCGGGCCTCCATGCCGGGAACTTCCGCCAGAACGTCAAGCTTTCGAGTTTTCATGTGCCGTTTCACCTCCGGAAGGTTTCTTTCCGGGATGGAAAAAGCAAGGTATATTGGACTGGTCTGGTTTATCGTTACCATGGGACGATCGTTATCATTAGCCTTGATCAGGTTCCCTCGATGCACCTTAAGCTCTCCGGTATAACCGGTAATCGGAGATCGGATATAGCAATACTTAAGATCGAGCTTGGCGTTTTCAACTGCGGCCTTGTCCGCGAGCACACCGGCCTCAAGAGCTATAGCATCGGTACTTACCTGGTCATAATTTTCTTTCGATACATAACCCTTTTTGACAACAGACCCATACCGTTCCACCTGCTTTTGGGCATTCTGCAATTCAGCCTGGTGTTTGGCCAGATTGGCTTCGGCCTGCTTGAGATGAGCCTCAAAGGGGGCGGGATCGATTGTAAAAAGCAGATCTCCACACTTTACTTCTTGACCCTCTTTGAAATGTACGGCTATCAATTCTCCGCCTACCTGGGCCTTTACTGAGACCGTCGAGAATGCCCTTACATTCCCTACAGCACGCAGCTCTATGGGGACGGATTTTTCTTCCGCAGCGACAATGGTTACAGGCACTGGGGCTTTCCTCGGATCCTCAGCCCGTGCCTCTTTCGATCCATCCCGGGAGCAACCTGTAAGAATGGCAAGAATGATCACGGCCATAAAAATAAGGGGGGTCCTGAGTTTTGGTTGTTTGGTAATGTACCTCATTTTGTTTCCTATTTTGCAGCGTTACGCTGCATCCTTCGTCACTGCGACGTAGCTATGGAAATAGTTCACCGTTCACCGTTCACTGTTCACCGCGCACCGACAGCAAGGAGCAGACTGGAATATGTCCACGCATTATCGGTGAACGGACAACGGTTAACGGATAACGACATGCGCGCCTTGCAACCGGAGCTTTTTACTGTGCCGTCCGAAAATGACCTTTTGCGAACTCATTGCATTACCTTGGGATTTCCCATCCCCCGCCGAGAGCCTTAAAGAGTGCTATCAGGTCTGTTGCAATTCGTTGATCACTTTGTGCAAGCTGATCTTCCGACTGATACAACGATCGTTCGCCATCGAGTACGTCCAGGAAATTTACCAGACCCTTTGTGTAAAGCTCGTTGGCAATATCGGCAGCCTTGCGGCTGGAATCGACTGCTTCGGCCAGGGCACGGCGGCTCAATTGCTCTTTTGAGTATGCCACAAGTGCGTTCTCTACCTCCTCAAGCGAGTTGAGGATGGTCTTCTCATATCGAATTAGAGCCTGTTCTTGAAGTGCATTCTGGACCTCGATGTTGGCGCGTATCCGGCCGGCATTAAAGATAGGCCACCTTACAGTCGGTCCCAAAATCCAGTAGCCGCTTCCAGAACCGAAGAGATCAGTAAGATTTGTGCTTTGGAAGCCCGCCAGGCCCGTAAGAGAGAATCGCGGGAAGAGATCGGCAGTGGCAACTCCGATACGGGCAGTTGCAGACGCCAATTCCCGCTCCGCCCGCCTGATATCAGGGCGGCGGAGAAGCAGCTGCGAAGGCAGACCGACTGGCACCTCTGGTGGAGTCGTTGGAATGGGAGCCTCTTTTAAAAGCTCTGCCAACAGCGCACCGGGTTCCTGCCCAAGCAGCACTCCCAGACGGTGGATGGCTTGCCTTATAGAGCTTTCTAAGGCCGGTTCACGCGCTTCCGTATTTGCCAGTTGCCCTTCGGCCTGCGCAATATCCAGAGCACTTCCTATACCGGCTTCAAAGCGTCCATGCGTCAGCTCGACTACCTGGCGTTGTGCCTGGATATTTTGCCTGGCTATAGCCAGCCGGTGCTGATTGCCACGCACCTCCAGATAGTTTCTAGCGACTTCGGCAAGCAACGTAACCAGCACGTCACGGCGGTTTTCCTCTGAAGCGCCGACTTCGGCATCTGCCGCTTCGACTGCGCGCCGCACGCCGCCAAAAATATCAATCTCCCAACCGGCATCGAAGCCCGCCTGGTAAAGGTCGTGCTCAACCGGTGCACTGGTAGAATTTCCAGTATTCTGACTCTGCCGACTGTGTGAATAATCCGCAGTGGCATCGACTCCGGGGTATTCCGCGCCGGCTACCACTCTGCGAGCAGCACGCGCCCCCCGGATCCGGGCCTCAGCGAGCCGCAAATCCGTATTCGACCGAATTGCCCGGTCAATAAGGGAATTAAGTTCGGGGTCATTGAATATGGTCCACCACTGTGTAGCTTCCATGAGCGAGTCAGAAACCCGGGTCTTATCCGACTCACTCCAATTGGCGGGTATTTTAGGCTCTGGAGGGCGATAATTTGGACCGACCATGCAGCTCGCGAGACTTGTCATGAATACCAGGCCAATTAAGACATGACCTATTCCTGAGATGGACATCTTTTTGGCCTTACTGGCAATGGAGCAGGACGGAAAATTCATTTCATTCTTGGAAGCCTCTTGTGGCCTGCACTGAAAAGCGGCAGATATGATCTGCCAACCGCTCTATTTCTGCAGGGCCAAACTCTTGAGGATAAAGTCTTAACACAACGGACCGGGCATGGTGATAAAACAGGCACTGCCCCATAACACTCATTACGCAAAGCTTTACTGATTCCTCATCGGCATGCTTACCGGTAAGGTCCCGCACTATGGAAGTGAGTCGTTCGTAAAGAGGCCTCATCACTTCTACTACTAATTGATCAAGTGCGCTTGTCGGCTCAGCTATTTCTCGAGCCATCAATCTTCCGTGCCAGGCGGGACGGCCCTTGTCCAGGAGCCGGAAGAGTAATGAACGGATGAAAGCATGGAGACGCTGCTCGGGCGTAGAATTCTCATCCAAGCCAAAATCAGGGGGGTATTTTTCGATGGCAGACCTGAGCGTATGATGTAAGACTGCGGAATAGAGCCTTTTTTTATTCCCGAAATGATAATTGACTGCGGCAATGTTTGCATCTGCACGGCGAGAGATTTCACGTACGGTGGCGGCCCGAAATCCATGACTAGCAAATACCTCACCGGCAGCTTGGAGCAACCGGCTCCGAGTGTCCAGGCTTCTTTCCGCTATTTTGTTCATCTATCTTTTATACTCATTTTTAAAACAGATGTTTAAAATAGTTGTTGGATTGTGTCAAGAGATTATTTGGTGCCCAGGAAACTGCACTACTCTCCTGCTTCCGTGAATACAGGAGAATGGCGGAAGGGGGGCGCAGGAAGGACATACGGTCAGGTCACATCTTCATATGTCTCTAAGTCTTGGGCAAAATTAGAAGTCATGTAGAAATGTTACATATCTTATCTTAGCGCCTTAGCGTCTTTGTGACGATGGTTTTTCACGAAACCGCCAAATTATTCTTTACAAGCTTATACAAGCTTTGGTATATGTATTGCCTAAGCTAAGACAGGTAGTGAGGATAGTGCCATGAACAAGTCAGATTTAGTAGCGGCCCTGAGTAAAGAGACCGCCTTGACCAAGCAGGTAGCCGAAGAAGTAATTGACACTGTCTTTGAGGCCATGAGTCAGGCGCTGGTGTCCGGCGAGGGTATTGAGATAAGGGGACTGGGTAGTTTTGTAGTAAAGGACTACAAACCCTACACGGGCCGTAACCCCAAAACAGGCCGGAATATCGACGTATCTGCCAAAAAACTTCCATTCTTTAAGGCGGGTAAGGAATTAAAAGAACGGGTCAATTCCAAAAAGCCATAAATCATTGCATTGTTATCCTGGCGTGACGCTAAAGCTTAAGCCTAAGGGTTCATCCATCGCAGTCAACATACTTCTCTTTTTGCTGACGGTCATTTCAACCACGGCGGCCGGGGCCCTCCAGCAGGGAGTCTCCTTAGTCGCCCTGCTTAAAGACTGGACCCTGTTAACCAAAGGAATCCCTTTTTCCTTTACCCTCCTGGCCATACTCATAACCCACGAGATGAGTCACTATTTCGTCTCCCGATACCACGGCGTACAGGTTACCCTGCCCTTTTTCATCCCTGCCCCATCGGTAATCGGCACCTTCGGGGCCTTTATCCGGATAAAATCACCCATGGAAGACCGAAGGGTGCTCCTGGATATCGGCCTCTCCGGACCACTGGGAGGGGCCGTCGTAGCCATCCCGGTGCTCTATATCGGGCTTAAGATGTCCACTATCCAGGTAATGCCTAAACCCGCCGGCGTGGAACTCGGGTCTTCCATCCTCCTTGACCAGATGGTCCGGCTCGCGCTGGGCAAACTGCCTGACTATTATCAGATCGTCCTCCACCCGGTAGCCTTTGCCGGCTGGATCGGGCTCCTGGTGACCTCTCTTAACCTCATCCCCGTCGGCCAGCTGGACGGCGGACATATCGCCTACGCCATCCTGGGAGAAAAATCAAAGAGGCTAGCCATCGGCTGTTTTATTGCCCTTATAATCCTTGGCCTGGTAGGCTGGTCAGGCTGGTTTATATGGGCGGGGCTGCTCTACGTTATGGGCTGGCAACATCCCCCGCCGCTTAATCCCGCCATTCCACTGGACACAAAACGAAAGTGGCTTGGGGTATTGGCCTTGATCCTTTTTGTGGTGACCTTTACTCCGACACCGTTCAGCGGGTTTTAAGTAGCGTTCATCCGGGAACTACCGTTTCCGGCCCACGGTCGGCCTAAGGCCGGATTCACGCTATCAGCCATCAGCTGTCAGCCGTCAGAAAAAACGAAGATAAACAACATATTAAGCTGAATGCTGATAGCTGAATGCTGACTGCTCCATCCGCAAGACCGGGATTTTCGGATGGAAACTAAATATAGTTCATGGGGGGACACGATGAAAAAGGTAATATTTGTCCTTTGTTTAATAGTTATCGGCATTTTTTATTTTTGCAACTGTTATGCTGAGGAAGGCTTTCAGGTCCTGGCCCCGGCCCGCGCGGTTAAGCTGTCTTATCAGGTTATAGGCGAAAACAAGGTGCTGGTTTCGGCCCTGGATGCTGAAGATAATCCTGTTGAGGGACTGAAAGCCGAAGATTTTGTAGTGCAAAGGGAGCGGAAAAAAGCCAGGATATTATCGGCGGAGTCCCTTGAAACCAGAAAGGATGTGGGACTGAACGTGGTCCTGGTTGTAGATAATTCCTTCTCCATGAAGGAGCGCCAGGCCGTACAGCCGCTCCTCGCGGCCCTGGAAGAGTTCCTCAAGATAGTGCGGCCCATCGACGATATTCAGGTAGTGGTCTTTGATGATGCACACGCCATGAAGGTCAATGAACGCAACCTGCACGTCAAGACCTTTCGTTCCAACGATGTCTCAAGGCTCAGGAACTTTTTCCGGGAAAGCTTTGATCGCGGATTAACCAACCGGACCTTCCTCTACGAAGGCATGGCGGCCGGGCTGGATTTAATCCAAAAGATGCCGGAAAAGGGCAATAAGTTTCTCGTGGTCTTCTCAGATGGCGAGGATCTCAACAGCACCCTGGATCGTAAGGCGGTAGAGGCCGCGGCCAGGGGGATAGTGAATCTTGCGGCCTATTCCATAGACTATATGCCGGTGCCGGCTCCGGACCCCTTCCTTAAATCGTTTGCCGAGGCCCACGGAGGCAAGATATGGAAGGCTGTTTCCGCCACTGAACTTCTGCCCATTTTCCAGTCCTTTTCTACGACCTTGTTCCATCGCTACGTAGTTACGTATCGTTTTCTAAATCCTCCGCAGGGGACCTTGTCCCTGGAGCCTGCGGAATTAAATTTTGACATGTTTACCATGAACGATGGCTCGCCGGTATTGAATCATGTATTCTTTGAGGCAGGCAAGAGTGAAATTCCCGGAAAGTATGTCCTTCTGAAGGACAGGGCGCAGACGCAGACCTTCGATGAAAAGACCCTGAAATCCGCGCCGGAGCGGTATTACAACCTGCTCAATATCGTGGGCAGACGCCTGACCCAAAATCCTATGGCCCGGGTGCGTATTGTAGGCTGTAACTCAGACACCGGTGTGGAAAAGAATAACCTTGATCTTTCGAGCCGCCGGGCCGAGGCGGTAAGGGCCTATCTTTATAATGTCTGGGGGGTGGATCCCCTGCGCATGAAGGTGGAGACCCGCAATCTGCCGGCGCAGGCCACGGCCATGGATGTCTTGGGCGGACGGGCGGAAAATCAGCGGGTAGAGATCATATACGATCTGCCGGCTATGCAGGCGGATGCGGCAAATGCATTTATTACAGAGACGAACGGCATAGATGAGATAAAAATCCGGCCGCAGATAGCGGCTGAATACGGCATCGCCGATTGGGAACTCACCCTCCTCGGTGATAATAAATCTATAAAGACCATAAAGGGCACAGGTGACCTAAAGCCGTTATATGCGTTTCCTCTGGACGAACTGGGCCGGGCAAGGCTGGCCGCTATCGGCAACCTTGAACCCCGTATCAGAGTGACGGACATCTATGGTGATAGTTATGAAACTACCGCGGGTCCGTGTCCGGTCAGGATTTCCAGGGAAAAAGTGATACATGGGCTTGTGCCTCCGCCCTCCGGCTCGCTGAACATGGAGCCGGATAAGATAACTATCGAGGAAGTGACCACGGTTGACAGCTCTCCATTGCTTAATTATGTATATTTCGAGACAGGCGAAGGTGTAATCCCCGGGCGGTATGGCCTTTTCACAGATAAGGCCGAGACCGGGGCATTTAAAGAGAGTGAATTAAAAGGCACGATGGATAAGTATCATCACATCCTGAACGTTATAGGGAAACGAATGACCGGGCATCCGGAGGCCCGTATAAAAATTGTCGGCTGTAATGCGCATTATGGCGTGGAGCGGGGTAAACTTAACCTCTCCCGGCAGAGGGCCGGGGCCGTACAGTCTTATTTAAAGGATATATGGGGCATAGACCCAACCCGGATGGATATTGAGGCCCGCCGTCTGCCGGCCATGGCCAGCACCAACCGGGTAAACGAGGGGAGAGCCGAAAACCAGCGCGTAGAGATATATTCTGATTCCCCGTCCATAGCTGACACTATAAAAAGCACATATCTGGAGGCGATGAGCGACGCCAAAGAGATCCGGCTCTTACCACAGATACAGGCCGGGTATGGCGTAGCGCATTGGGGTATAGAGATAATGGGTGATGACGCCGTAATCCGGTCTGTAGATGGCGAGGGAGAACCTGCGCCGGCCTACGCCTTTGATCTGAAAGACCTTGATCTCCGCAAGATCGGCGCTTACAAAAATCTCAGCGTTCGCATGGAGGTCATAGACGAAAAAGGGCAGAGCTACAAGACCGTTTCCGCGCCTTCTTCTGTTACGTTCATAAGGCGCGAGGAACAGCTCGCCCAGAAGACGGGCCATAAGGTGCTGGAAAAATATGCGCTTATACTCTTTGACTTCGATCGCGCGGATATAAAGGAACAGAATAAGGCCGTCCTGAATCAGATAATCGAGAGGATAAAACAGCTCCCGGCTGCCGGGGTGAAGATCGTCGGCCATACGGACATTATAGGCAAAGAAGATTACAACCTGAGGCTATCAGAGAGGCGAGCCAGGGCTGTTTACGATCAGATGCTGGCCGGAGGGATTACGGCGGACGAGAGAATCACCCATGAAGGCATAGGCCCCCGCGATCCTCTTTATGATAACGGCCGGCCGGAGGGCCGGGCCCTCAACCGGACGGTGACTATTTACCTGGAGTATGAGGTAAGAGAATAGACAGCCGCATGCTTATATCGCAGGCCGGGGCGGAGTGAGTGAGGGCGCCGATGGAGATTAAGTCCACGCCGGTCTCCGCTATTTCCCGCACGTTCTTTAGATTTACCCCGCCAGAGGCTTCAAGGACGGCCTTTCCCCCGGCCACGGCCACGGCCTCTTTCAGGGTCGGGATGTCCATGTTGTCCAGGAGGATGGCCCCGGCCCCGGCTTTCAGGGCCTCCTTAAGCTGGTCTATGCTGCTGACTTCTATCTCAACTTTTGCTACATGCGGGGCATAGTCCTTAGCCCGCCGGATTGCCCCGGCCAGTGAGTTAACAGCGGATAGATGATTATCTTTGATTAAAATGGCGTCATATAGGCCAAAACGGTGATTATGGCCGCCTCCCATCCGGACGGCATACTTTTCCAGAAGGCGCAGGCCGGGGGTGGTCTTCCGGGTGTCCAAGATCTTAACCGGCAACCCGGCCACGGCCTCAACGAATTTATGGGTGTGGGTGGCGATACCCGATAGGCGCTGCAAGAAATTAAGGGCTACCCTCTCGCCTCTGAGCAGGTCGGCGACCGGCCCGTAAACCTCGGCCAGTACTTCCCCGGACGCAGCGCGCCCCCCGTCTTTGAGGAGGGCTTTAAATTCGATAGCGGGATTCAGCGTATGAAAGACCTGCCCGGCGACTTCAAGCCCGGCAACCAGGAAGTCCTGTTTGGCTACGAGGGTGGCCTGTCCCTGGAGTTCAGGATCGATCAGGGCCTCCGTGGTCAGATCCCCCGGCCCGATATCCTCAGCCAGGGCCTGTTCGATAAGAAATTTTACCGATGTAGATATATCCATAGGCATCATCCTCTTACCTCCACCATTTTCCCCACCCGATCCTGCCAGGATAGCGAAAGACCGGCAGTAGCCGAAGATTGTTTAAGGAAATTTTTGACGGTTTGATAGGCCTTCTCCGGGTGATTATTCACCTGGCTCAAATGGGCCAGGACTATGTGCTGCAACCCGGGATGGAGTATCTCTTCCAGCAACTGGCAGGTCTGATAATTTGATAAATGGCCTAATCGTCCCTTTATTCTCTGTTTCAGATGCCACGGATAAGGGCCGTACTCCAGCATCTCCGGGTCATGATTGGCCTCCATAATTACGGCCTGACATCCCTTCAGTTCATTAGAAGCAAGGCGTGTAACCATCCCCAGGTCCGTGGAGATGCCCAGCTTGACCCGGGCGTTACTGACGCAAAGGCCGATCGGATCAGCGGCGTCATGAGGGATGGAAAAGGGGTGAACGGTAATACTATCGATAGTGAAAGAGCGGCCGCTCTCGACAGTGCATACCTCTTTTATACGGCCCAGGTATCTGGCCGCCGCCCGATGGGTAGCAGATGTCATATAAACGGGCAGGTCAAAACGGCGCGAGATAACACCGACCCCGCGGATATGATCATTATGTTCATGGGTGACTATGACACCGCTCAGAGAATCCGGAGAAACCCCGATAGCATTTAAGCGCCTCGTGATTTCCGTTGCGCTCAATCCCGCATCGACCAGGAAGCGAACCCCGTGAGACTCCAGGTACGTACAATTTCCCTTACTGCCACTAGCCAGTACACAAAATCGGATCACCTCCGACCTCCGCCGAATCCCATACGTCCCCTGCCCCCTATAACTTCATAACCCGGCCTGATATGGAGCGAACCAGACAAGGCAAAATACTCCTCAATAATTGACCAGTCCGGAGCCGCCTTGTGTAGAGCCATTATCCCCTCAATATCAGCAAAACCGTTCGTCCATCTTGAACATGCATAGCGAGCGCATTCCCCGCAGCTTGCTGCGGGGAGCTTCACTTATCATCTACCATGGCCTGTACTTTTAATCCAACCAAATCCTCAGGTATTAAGACCCTTATAGTCCGCTTCCCGCCTCTCCGTCTTTGACGTCCCTGAAGTCTATCCCAGACATCGATATACATCCCGCCTGTGTCCCACTTTCACAATCCAGATAGTAAGATTATCGTCCTGGATGGAATAAACAATACGATATCTTCCTTGCCGAATCCGGTATCGTTCCTGCCCGGAAAGCCTCTCGCAGCCGGAGGGCCTTGGGTCATGAGCAAGTGACCGGATACGGTCAATTACGCGCTTGAGGTCTTTCTTTGGAATGCCGTCAAGGTCTTTCGCGACGGAATGCCGCAGAAAAATGTTATATCCGGCCATGCTTCTTGAGGTCTTTCAGCAGGTCTTCGAAGGCAACAAGTGGCTCGCCTGCCCGCTCTTCAAAGGCAGCGAGGTCTTCTGCATCCTCTGCCAGGGAAAGGCGCACGGCACGGTTGACCAGCTCGGACATAGACCGGGATGTCTCCGCAGCCTTCAGACGCAAGGCTTTGTGCAACATAGGGTCCAAATAAATCGTCGCCCTTTTTGTCAATGCAGACATCATGCTCCTCCATGTTTTTGAGCAACATTATAACGCTATGGTGATATAACGTCAAGACGCTATCGATTCTGTTCCCAGCATCTTTGGATAGGAAGGATACTGGTTCAGGAAAGAACAATCAATTTATTGTGCGAATTGACACCGATTGACTCCAAAAGCTCCCATCGCTCATACGCCATAGTGATCTCTTTTTCGAGGTCCTCGATTCTCGCCTTTGCTGCCGGGAGCCTACTTCCGTCCTGGCGATAGAAGTCAGGGTCCGCAAGGGTGTCATAAAGCCCGTCGCGCTCTGCTTCCAGGGCTTCGATGAGCGCCGGCAGAGCCTCGATATCTTTCTTCTCCTTGAAGGTCAGGGTACGCGGACGCTCCTGTTGCGGCCGCGGCTTTTCCGGCTTCGCGGTCTTTTCCGTTCGTACCGGGACTGCGGGGCCGCGCTGCCGCAGCCAGTCGTCGTACCCGCCCACATATTCGGTCAGCCTTCCGTCGCCTTCAAATACTATGGTGCTCGTTACAACGTTATTGAGAAACTCCCGGTCGTGGCTCACGAGGAGAACGGTACCTTCATACTCCATCAGCATTTCCTCGAGGAGTTCCAGGGTATCGGTGTCGAGATCATTGGTGGGCTCGTCCATCACCAGTACGTTTGAGGGTTTCGTGAAAAGCTTGGCCAGGAGGGCTCGGTTTCGCTCGCCGCCGGAGAGGCCCCTTACCGGAGCGCGGGCGCGCTCCGGGGGGAAGAGGAAATTCTCGAGATAGCCGATTATGTGCCTGGTCCTTCCGTTGACCGTCACCTTCTCGGACCCGTCTCCCACATTGTCCATAACCGATCTGTCATCAATCAATTGCGCACGATGCTGGTCGAAATAGGCAACCTCGATGTTGGCCCCCCTGCGCACAGAGCCACGGTGGGGCTCCATCGCGCCGAGCAGAATCCTGAGCAGGGTGGTCTTGCCCGAGCCGTTCGGGCCGATGATGCCGATCTTGTCGCCACGCATTATGAGCGTGGAAAAATCGCGAATCAGAGGACGGCCCTCGTAGATATGCCCGACCCCCTTGGCCTCAAGAACCAGTTTGCCGGACCGCTCGGCCTCGTTCAGCCGCATCGTCGCGCTCCCTGCCTGTTCACGTCTCGCGAGGCGTTCTCTCCGCATCTCCTTCAACGCACGCACCCGCCCTTCATTGCAGGTGCGCCGGGCTTTCACGCCCTGCCGTATCCACGCCTCCTCCTGCGCGAGCTTTTTATCGAAGAGCACGTTGTGCGTGACCTCCGCGTCGAGCTCGGCCTGCCTTCGCGCCAGGTAGGTTGCGTAATCGCCGGGCCAGTCGGTGATCCGCCCCCGGTCGAGTTCGATGATACGCGTCGCCAAAGTCTGAAGAAATCTCCGGTCGTGGCTTGTGAAGAGCATAGACCCGCGGTACTCGTTGAGGAATTCCTCCAGCCAGCCGATCGAGCCAATATCGAGATGATTGGTCGGCTCATCAAGGAGTAACAGGTCCGGCTCGTTCACGAGGGCCCGTGCCAGCAGAACCCTCCTTTTATAGCCGCCGGAGAGTTCAGCCACAGGCGCGTCAGGATCCAGACTGAGGCGGGAAAGAACGGTCTCGACCTTCTGTTGTATCTGCCAGCCGCCCGAGAACTCGATCAGGTGGTGTATCCGTTCCAGTTCGGCGATTATGCCCGCGTCGTCCCCCTGGGTAAGGCGGTTGCTCACGAGGCGGTATTCCGAAAGCAATTCGACCACGCCGCCCAGCCCGCCCGAAACCACCTCGAAGACTGTTCCAGACAGATCCTGCGGCACTTCCTGAGCGAGAGAGGCGACCCGCACTCCCTGCGCACGTATGACCTCGCCGGCATCAGGGGTGATCTCGCCGCTGATGATCTTTATGAGGGTGGATTTACCCGCCCCGTTTCTGCCGACCAGGCAGACCCGCTCTCCGCGCCCGATCTGCAGGGTCACCCCGTCGATCAGCTCCGGGCCGCCGAACGCAAGCCGCACCTGTTGTAAACTTATCAATGCCACATATCACCCCGAACAAGTCAAACTAACGTCCCCCTAATGGATTCACATGAAATGCCCACTGCCCCGATTTTCCCCGGTTAGGCTCGTTCTATATTCTATCTTTCCAATAACCGGGCTTTCTGTGAAGGTTCACAATTGCAACTACCAGGACCTCGTCTTTTCGAATTTGATAGATGATTCCGTAAGGGAAATGCCTTATTTGACATCTTATCAGCAAGACCTACTCGTACCTTTCAAGGACTTCTTTTAATGAGACAGCCTTGATCTCTCCTTTTTCGTAGGCATCGATCCGGCTTTACGCTTCTTTGGCCCATAATTCATCAATCTCCTTATCAGGTGCATCCAGACTGGAAAGTAACTTGTCGATCAATTTTGCCTTTTGTGCCGGTTTAAGGGCCAATGCCTCTTTCAAAATTTCATTTGGCGCCGCCATGACAACCTCCTTATATTGAAGCTCCCCGCTGCAAGCACCGGGGAATGCGCTCGCTATGCATGTTCAAAAACTTGGAAACGAAAAGTGATAAGTTTCAACAACGTCCTGGTTTCCCCCTTCCTGGTTGCTCTCGAAGTGGAATTTCATGTAAATACCCTTACCCTTTTTCTCGTACTGTCAAAACTTTTGCCACAGAGAGCACAGAGAACACAGAGGTATCAGTAGGTTAAAGCACAATTTGGTTCCTCCCCTCCCCAGTTTCTCCAATGCTCTTGTTGTCCCCCAGAAAATGGCTCAATCACAGCCCTTGAGGGTACACAGGTCACGGAAGTGCCCATAAATCTGCTTTTTTCTTAGCTGCTCTGTCTTTTTCTTTTGATTTCTTTACGTTGCTCTGTGCGCTCTGTGTCCTCTGTGGCTTGTTTTTCATATAACTTTTGACATTACCCTTTTCTATGAGGACATATTCCTGCTATCCACGAGTGAGTCTATCTATTAAAGGGTTGCGGTCTTTTTTTCTGCGCGCATACGATCCCTGATCTTCTTGGCCTTATCAGGCATGGCATAATAGAAGAACTCCATCTGCGCCTCAAGCCACTTAATCTTTTGAAGAGCCGGCCGTTTCCGGTACTCTTCTATCTGCTCTATCGTCCTATAATATAACAGTGGCTTTTTATTCATCGCCCCACTCCTTTTCTATCTTTCTAAGATAATAGACATCGGCAATATCCTGTGGTCTGCCGACCTTCTTCTTCATCTCAATAAGCCGTTTTATAGGCACAAGTGGAATCCTTACATTTCCGGCCTTGATATTTTTCCGTTCTTCATAAACCTTATCAAAGTCAAACGGCTCCTCTACAAATACATCCAATTCAAATTCGTTGCCCGAAGGGCATAAACTTGTAAACCAATGAGCGTCCTCAAGGTACGCATCGCACCTCGACCTATGCAGTCGGCGGGGCATAGGTCGCCGAAAAGATCGTGTCCGCCAACCACTTCTTGAACGCCGCGTTGTCGCTGAACTGCTTGAACAGTTCGGTGTGGTCGGACAGCAGCTCGACGAGTACCCGCTGGAGTGCTCTGTCGTGCTCGATGCGGGCATTCTGCTTGTCCGAGTACTTCATCGCGTTCTGGTAGGCCTTGTCCGCCGCTACCTTGGTGGGAATATCCTCGGCGATGACTTTGCGGATTTTGTCGGCGTCCTTCCAGTCGATGTTGCCGAACTGATCGTTGAAGGCACGCAGGATATTGCTCAGGCGATCCAAGTCTGGCTCCGGCATCCGGCCGCCGCCGCTCGTGGGCACAGGCTCGATCTCCGCATCTTGGTCGGCCAGACCGATGGGCATTGCCGAGCGCACCTCCACCCGGTAGCTCTCCATGTCGATAGCCTCGAGAATCCCTTTGGACAGGTCCTCTTCCTTTGGCGCGGGCAGCTTAGGGATGAGGAAGTTCAGGAAGATCGAGAGCTTCTCCCATGCGGCATTGGTGAAGGGCAGCACTGAGGCCAGGAACCCGTAAGTGCGCACGAAGGCCTTGGCCTTGCCCTTGAAGTCCACTTGGCCGTTCTCATCCAGCGTGTCCACATAGGTCGCCACGCAGGCATCGAGGATCGGGTCGAGCTGGTCTCGGTCGGCCCCGGCCAGATAGCGCTCGACCAACTGGTCGACGGCCGTGTCGTCGTAGATCTGATAGCCGTCAAGGGCGGCCTTGAGGTCGTGCAGCTTGTTCGGGTCAGTCTCTGCGCTGAGGATCGTGGTGCGGTAGTAGTCCTCGAAGGCCAACTGGATGGTGTCGGCATCATTCTGAAAGTCGAGCACGAAGGTGTCGTGCTTTTTCGGGTGCGCCCGGTTGAGGCGCGAGAGTGTCTGCACCGCCTTGATGCCCGAAAGCGGCTTGTCCACGTACATCGTGTGCAAGAGCGGCTCATCATAGCCGGTCTGGAACTTGTCGGCACAGATCAGAAAGCGGTACGGCTCCGCGCGGATGCGCTCCGGGATCAGGTTGCTGGAGAATCCGTTCAGCGAAGCCTCGGTCACCTTCTGCCCGCCGTACTCATGCTCGCCGGAGAAGGCGACGATGGCCTGATGCGGGCTCTTGCGCTCCTTGAGGTAATCGCGGATAGCGTGGAAGTACTGGATGGCCCGGTGAATGCCTCCGGTGACCACCATCGCCCGCGCCTGGCCGCCAACCTTGTGCTTGGCCAGCACCTGCTCGTGGAAGTGGTCCACCATGATCTCTGCCTTCTCGCGGATGGCGTGCTCGTGGGACTCCACGTAACGACGTAGCTTCTTCTGGGCCTTCTTGGTGTCGAACTCCGGGTCGTCCTCCACGGTCTTCGCTAGCCGGTAGTAGCTTTCCACCGGTGTATAGTTCCTCAGCACATCAAGGATGAAGCCCTCCTGGATCGCCTGCTTCATCGTGTAGCTATGGAAAGGTCGGTGTTTGACAACGCCCCCCTCCGGCCATGGCTCGCCGAAGATTTCCAGGGTCTTGTTTTTGGGAGTGGCGGTGAAGGCGAAGTAGCTGGCGTTGGGCAGCATCTTCCGCGCTTCCATAATGCGGTTGATCGTATCCTCTGTGGTCTCCTCATCCTCTTCGCCGCCCTCCGCCGACAGTGCGATGTTCATCTTCGCCGCTGTACGTCCGCCCTGGCTGGAATGCGCCTCGTCAATGAGGATGGCGAACTTCCGTCCACGGTGTTCGTTGCCAATCTCATCCAGGATGAAGGGAAACTTCTGGACAGTGGTGATGATGATCTTCTTGCCGCTCTCGATGAACTGCCGAAGCTGGCCCGAACCTTCGGTCACGGCTCCTATCGTGGCGGCCACCTGGGCGAACTGCTTGATCGTGTCGCGGATCTGCTTGTCGAGCACCTTGCGGTCGGTGACCACGATCACCGAGTCGAAAATCGGGGCATTCTCCCGTTCCAGCCCGACGAACTGGTGCGCCAGCCAGGCAATGGAGTTGCTCTTGCCGCTGCCTGCCGAGTGCTGGATCAGGTACCGCCGGCCCGCGCCCTGTAAGCGCACATCGGCCAAGAGTTTCCGCACCACATCAAGCTGGTGGTAGCGCGGGAAGATTTGTAGTTCCTTCTTCCGGCCGGTGCGCTCGTCCTTTTCCTCAATCACCTGGGCGTAGTTCTCAAGGATGTCGGCAAGCCCTTCACGGGTGAGGATCTCACGCCACAGATAGTCGGTTTTGATGCCGGGCCGGCCTTCAATCGGCGGATTGCCCGCGCCGTCGTTCCAGCCCTTATTGAAGGGCAAGAACCAGGAGTCCTTGCCCTTGAGGTGGGTGCAGAAGCGCACCTCCTGATCGTCCACGGCGAAATGCACCAGACAGCGGCCGAACTGAAAGAGCAGTTCGCGCGGGTCACGGTCGCGCTTGTACTGCTGCACCGCGTCCTCCACGGTCTGCTTGGTCAGGCGGTTCTTCAACTCGAATGTCGCGATAGGTAAGCCGTTGATGAACAGGGCGAGGTCAAGCGCAAGTTGGGTCTCGTCTTTGCTGTAGCGCAACTGCCGGGTGACGCTAAAGATGTTTGGGGTGTACTGTCAATAGTGGACAGGGCCACTTTAGGCAGCTCTCCTTTTAATA